>NZ_JBWKZH010000021.1:0-83044 GCF_059424305.1 Hydrogenophaga sp. GW456-12-10-14-TSB4
CCCCCATGACCACCGTCAACGCCACCCCGTCCCCCCACTTCCGCGACCTGGTCGCGAGCGAACGCCCGCTGGTGCTGCCCGGGGCGCACGACGCGATCTCGGCGCTGCTCATCCAGCAGGCGGGCTTCAAGGCCTACTTCATCGGCGGCTTCCCGCTGGTCGGTGCGCGCTTCGGCCTGCCCGACATCGGCCTGGCCACCCTGGGCGAAATCGGCGCGGGCGTGCGCGACATCCTCGCGGTGTCCGACCTGCCGGTGCTGGTGGACGTCGACAACGGCTACGGCGATGTCAAGAACGTGGTGCACGCGGTGCACACCTACGAGAAGATGGGCGCCCAGGCCCTGTTCTTCGAGGACCAGGTGTCGCCCAAGCGCTGCGGCCACATCGTCGGCAAGGAGCTCCTGTCTTGCGAGGAAATGGAGCGCCGCATCCGCGCCGCCGCCGAGCAGCGCCGCGACCCGCGCACCTTCATCATTGCCCGCACCGACGCCCGCGAGGTGGTCGGCATGGACGAAGCCCTGCGGCGCGGCGAGCGCTACGCGCGGGCCGGTGCCGATGGCCTGTTCATCGAGGCGCCGGAGTCGGTGGACGAGCTGGCGCTCATCGGCCGCCACCTCGCCGGTGTGCCCCTGATGGCGAACATGCTCGAAGGCGGGCGCACGCCCATCCTTCGCCCGCAGGCGCTGGAAGACCTGGGCTTTCGCATCGTCATCTACGGCATCTCGCTCCTGATGCGCAGCGTGCGCGTCATGCAGGACAGCCTGGCCGACATCCGCAGTGGCGAACTCAAGCTGGTGGGCACCGGCGTCGGCTTCGAGGAGTACAAGCGCATCGTCGGCTTCGACCGCTGGTCCGGCATCGAATCGAAGTACGGGGCTTGAGGCATGGTCTATGTGTTCCATCTCCTGGACCGCCCTGGTGCGGCGGCGCTGCGCGACGCGGTCCGGCCTGCGCACAAGGCCTACCTGGCCCAGGTCGAAGACCGGATCGCCTTTGCCGGACCGCTGCTGAGCGACGACGGCCGCAGCATGGTGGGCAGCCTGCTGGCGATCGACTTCGAGAGCCGCGAGGCGGCGGTGCGCTGGCAGCAGCACGAGCCCTTCACCCAGGCGGGGCTCTACGCCAGCGCGGCGGTGCACGCGTTCGAGAACCTGTGGCCCAAGAAAAGCGGCCAGGTGCCCTGAGCCCTCAGAACACCGACAGCCCGGTGCGGGCGGTGAACAGCTCCAGCGCCTGCATGCCCAGCAGCGAGTTGCCGGTGGCGTCCAGCGCGGGCGACCACACGCACAGGCTCAGCTGGTCGGGCACCACGGCCACGATGCCGCCGCCCACACCGCTCTTGCAGGGCAGGCCGATGCGGAAGGCGAACTCACCGGCGGCGTCGTAGGTGCCGCAGGTCAGCATCAGGGCGTTGATGCGGCGCGTCTGGCGCTCGGTCAGCAGCCGCTCGCCGGTGAACGGGTGCTGCCCGTCGCGGCACAGGTAGCCGGTGGCGCGCGCCAGCTGCAGGCAGGTCATGCGCACCGCGCAATGGTGGAAGTACGCGTCCAGCACGGTCGCCACATCGTTGTCGATCTTGCCGAAGCTCTTCATGAAGTTGCCCAGCGCGATGTTGCGAAAACCGGTCGCGGCTTCCGAGGCCGCCACTTCCTCGTCGAAGCGCACCGGCTCGTCGCACAGGCTGGACACCAGCGCCAGCATGGCGGCCTTCGCATCGCCCTGGCTCACCAGCCGGTCGGTGACGGCGATCGCGCCGGCGTTGATGAAGGGGTTGCGCGGCGTGCCTTGCTCGGCCTCCAGCTGCACCAGCGAGTTGAACGGGTTGCCCGAGGGCTCGCGCCCGATGCGCTCCCACAGGCTCTCACCCAGGGCGCGCATGCCCAGGGTCAGCGCAAACAGCTTGGAGATGCTCTGGATCGAGAATGGCGTGGCGCTGTCGCCGGCCTGGGCCTCCTGGCCGTCGCAGGTGCGCAGCGCGATGCCGAACTGCGCCGCCGGCACCCGCGCCAGCGCGGGAATGTAGTCGGCCACCCGGCCTTCCATGCCCAGCCGGGGGCGCAGGGTGCGGACGATGTCGTCGAGAACGGGTTGGAACTGCATGGTCGATGGTCCTCAGAGGCCGCGGTCGCGCACGCTCAGCGAGGAGCGGAACTGCTTCTTGAGCCGGTAGAGCTGCGCGGGCCGGTTGCGCCCGCCGAGCTTGGTGGCGCCGGGGACTTCCTCCAGGATGCCGAGGTCGTCGAGCTTGCGCCGGAAGTTGGGCAGGTTCAGCGGCTGCGCCAGCACCGCCTCGTACACCGCGTGGAGCTCGGGCACCGTGAACTCCTCGCCGCACAGGAAGGCCGGCAGCGACGAGTAGGCGGCCTTGTTGCGCACCCGCGCCAGCACGCTGGCGATGATCTGCGCGTGGTCGAAGGGCAGGGCAGGCAACTGGCTCACCTTGAACCGGTGCACCCCATCGCCCAGCACGCTGGCCGGCACCAGGGCGTAGTAGACGACGGTGAGCGACCAGCCTCGCGGGTCGCGGCCCGGGCCGGAGAAGGTGCCGTACTCTTCCAGGTAGGGGCTGACGACGCCGGCCTTGTGTTTCAGCACGCGCGCGGCCGCCGCGCCAGCATGGTCGTCCTTGTCCTCATGGACGTAGCCCCCGGGCAGCGCCCAGAGGCCCTTGAAGGGCTCGCTGTCGCGCTTGAAGAGAGCGACCTCCAGTTCGCCCTCGACCAGGGTCAGGAGCACGGCATCGACGGTCAGGATGATGGTCATGGTTTGAATTTTTCCGGATTCTATCCCTTAGATCCAAAATGAATCGAATGGGTGCTTTTATTCTTTCACCGACTAAGATGCAAAAAGAATCAAAGTGTGTATACTAAGGCCATCGACACCCACCAAGGAAGGACGGACGGACATGCGCACCAAGCTCCTGATCATTGATCCCCAGAACGACTTCTGCGACATCGAAGGCGCGGCGCTGCCGGTGGCGGGGGCCGACGAAGACCTGCGGCGCCTGGCCCGCTTCATCGAAGCCCACACGGCGCGCATCGACGACATCACGGTGACGCTGGATTCGCACGCCAGCGTGGCGGTCGAGCGCACCACCTTCTGGCTCGACCGCGAAGGCCGGACTGTGGCCCCGTTCACCTTCATCACCGCCGCGAGCGTGGCGGCCGGCGAGCACCGGCCGCGCGATGCCGGCCTCACCGGCCAGGTCGTGGCCATGCTCGACCAGCTGGCCGCCGCCGGCAAGGCCGGCATGGTGGTGTGGCCGGTGCACTGCGTCACGGCCACCTGGGGGCACAACATCCAGCGCGCGGTGGCCGACAGCCTTGCCGTCTGGGAAATGGCCCACCAGCGCGCGGTGACCAAGGTGCTCAAGGGCGAGTACCCGTTGACCGAACACTTCGGCGTCTTCGAGGCCGACGCCCCCGTGGCCTCGGTGCCGAGCACGCAGTTCAACCGGGCGCTGGCCGCGTCGGTGGCCAGCGGGGCCGACGTCGTCGCGTTCGCGGGACAGGCGTCGAGCCACTGCGTGGCCGCCAGCTACGACCAGTTCATGCGCTTCCTGGCCGGTTCGCCGGCCTTCGCGCCCCAGGTGGTGCTGCTGCGCGACTGCATGAGCCCGGTGCCCGGGTTTGAGACACTGGCAGACGGTTTGTTCGAGCGCGCACGCGCCGCCGGCAGCCTGGTGTTGAGCGTGGACGAGTTCGCCGCGCGGATTTGCTGACTTCAGACCAAGACAAGGAAAGCACCATGAACTTCTCGCCCGTTGTGACCTCGCTGCTGGGCACCGATCTCTACAAGTTCACCATGCTGCAGCCCATGCTGCATTCGATGCCGGCCAACCAGGCGGAGTACCGCTTCGTCTGCCGCAACGAACCCGGCTACCCGCTGAGCGAGCTGCGGGAAGAGGTGGAACGCCAGCTGGCGCACCTCTGCACCCTGCGCTTCACCGAGGACGAGCTGCAGTACCTGGGCGGCCTGCGGTACATGAAGTCCGACTTCATCGACTTCCTGCGCATCTTCCAGCTTCAGCACCGCTACGTGACGGTGGCCGCCGAAGGCGAGCACCTGGTCATCGTGGCCCAGGGGCCCCAGATCCACGTGATGTTCTTCGAGATCTTCGTGCTGGCCATCGTCAACGAGATCTACTTCCGGCGCCTGGCCACGCCCGAGGTGCTGAGCGAAGGCCGCCGGCGCCTGCGCGAGAAGATCGCGCTGCTGCGCACCGTCGGTGCCCGGCGCCGGCACCCGTTCGAGTTCTTCGACTTCGGCGTGCGCCGCCGCTTCTCGGCCGCGTGGCAGGAAGAGGTGGTGGCCACCTTCGCGAAGGAAGTGCCCGAGTTCTTCAAGGGCACCTCCAACGTGCACCTGGCGAAGAAGTACGGGCTGGTGCCGATCGGCACCATGGCGCACGAGTACCTGCAGACCTTCCAGGCCATGGGCGTGCAGCTCAAGGGCTTCCAGAAGGCGGCGCTGGAGACCTGGGTGCAGGAGTACCGCGGCGACCTGGGCGTGGCCCTGACCGATGTCGTGGGCATGGACGCCTTCCTGGCCGACTTCGACCTCTACTTCGCCAAGCTGTTCGACGGCCTGCGCCACGACTCGGGCGACCCGGTGGCCTGGGGCGAGAAGGCGCTGGCGCACTACGAGCGCCTGAAGATCAATGCGCACACCAAGCGCCTGGTGTTCTCCGACGGCCTGGACCTGCCGACCGCCATCGGCCTCTACGAGCACTTCGCCGACCGCATCCAGACCGGCTTCGGCATCGGCACCAACCTGACCAACGACATGGGCCTGCCGACCCTGAACATCGTGATGAAGCTGGTGAGCTGCAACGGGCAACCCGTGGCCAAGCTCTCCGACTCACCCGGCAAGACCCTCTGCGACGACGAGACCTTCCTCGCCTACCTGCGCCAGGTGTTTCGCGTCGCGGCCTGAGACCTTCTTTCACCCACCGAGGACCTCCATGTTGCGCGTGACCTGTGCCCAGATCAACCCGACCATCGGCGACATCGAAGGCAACATCGCCCTGATGCTGGCAGCGGCGCGCCAGGCCCGCCTGGACGGTGCGAGCCTGGTGGTCTTCCCGGAGATGAGCCTCACCGCCTACTACCCGGGCGACATGCTGGACGAGCGGCCGTTCCAGCAGCGCGTGGAGAAGGGGATCGAGCAGCTCCGGCTGGCGACCCGCGAGCTGCCGGGTCTGCACTGGGTGGTGGGCGCGCCGCTGCGCCGCGAGGGCCCGGGCAAGCCGTTCTACAACGGGCTGATGGTGATCCGCAACGGCGAGGTGCTGCTGCAATACGCCAAGCAGCTGCTGCCCACCTACAACGTGTTCGACGAGCGGCGCCACTTCGAGCCCGGCCCCGAGCACAGCGCGCGCACGCTGCGCGTGGACGGCGCGCGGGTGGCCTTCATGATCTGCGAGGACGGCTGGAACGACGAGGGCGCCGACTACAGCATCAACCCCTTCTCCCAGCTCTCGGAGGTGTTGCCCGATCTGGTGATCTCGATCAACGCCAGCCCGAGCAACGTGGGCAAGCGCGAGCAGCGCCACCAGGTGTTCGGCAAGGCGTGCGCGCGCCACAAGCTGCCCTTGCTCTACGTCAACCAGGTGGGCGGGCACGACCAGCTGGTGTACGACGGCGCCTCTTTCGCGGTGGACGCCGGCGGGCGCATCGTCCACGAAGCCCGGCGCTTCCGCCAGGATGTCACCACCCTGGCCTTCGACCCCGGCACCCAGGCGTTCTTCCGCGCGGACGGCAGTCCGCTGGTGGTGCCTGTCGATCCGGCCGGGCTGAGCACCATGGCCTTCTACCGCCAGCAGATCGTCCTCGGCCTCCAGGACTACGCCCGCCGCTGCGGCTTCACCCAGGTGGTGGTCGGTTGCTCGGGCGGCATCGACTCCGCGCTCACCCTGGCGCTGTCCGTCGAGGCGATGGGCGCCGACCACGTGGTGGCCATCACCATGCCCTCGCGCTTCTCCAGCGAAGGCAGCGTGTCCGACTCGGTGCGCCTGTGTCAGAACCTCGGCATCCGGCTCCTGGAGCACCCGATCCACGAGATCGTGGCGCGCTACGAGCAGGGCTTCGCGCCCGCCTTCGGCCGGGCCCTCGAAGGGCTCGCGCTGGAGAACCTGCAGGCGCGCGTGCGCGGCACCATCCTGATGGAATTCTCGAACACCTTCGGCCACCTGCTGCTCACCACGGGCAACAAGTCCGAGGTCTCCGTCGGCTACTGCACCCTGTACGGCGACACCAACGGAGGCCTGGGCCTGATCGGTGACCTCTACAAGACCGAGGTGTTCGCGCTCTCGCGCCACCTCAACGAGGCGGCCGGCTGCGAGCTCATTCCCGTGAGCATCATCGACAAGCCTCCCTCGGCGGAACTCGCGCCGGACCAGAAAGACACCGACAGCCTGCCGCCCTACGAGCTGCTCGACGAGATCCTCAAACAGCTCATCGAAGGCGAGCGGCTGCCCGCCTGGGAGAAGGAACAATCGCAGGCCGTTGTGGCGCAGCTGCAGGCGACGACAGAGGGGGCGGCCCTGGCCCGGCGCGTGGCCGGCATGATCGCCCGCAACGAATACAAGCGGCGCCAGGCGCCACCCGTGCTGCGCGTGCGGCCGCGGGCCTTCGGCAGCGGCCGCCAGATGCCGATCGCCGCGGTGACCGTGGCCTGATCCCCCGACCCCAACCACAGGCGAACCATGTCCATGTCCTCTCAAGCCGATCTCGCGGTCGTCATCGGCCGCTGGCAGCTCCCCCACCTCGGTCACCTCCGGCTGTTCGAGGCCGCGCTGGAGCGCGCCGCCCGGGTCGTGATCGTGATCGGCTCGTCCTTCCGCTCGCGCGACACGCGCAACCCCTTCACCTGGGAAGAGCGCCGCGACATGGTCCTGGCGATGCTGCCGGGGCAGGCCGGGCGCCTGCGCTTCGTGCCGGTGCGCGACTGCTACGACGACGAGCGCTGGGCGCGCTCGGTCCACGCCGAGGTCGAGGCCGTGGCCGGCGGGACGCGCGACATCCTGCTGATCGGCCACCCCAAGGACGCCACCACCGGCTACCTGAACCACTTTCCCGACTGGAAGCGCGTGGGCGTGACCCCGGTGGACGGCCTGGACGCCACGGCGCTGCGCAAGCTCTACTTCGAGAGCGACGACGTCGGCATGGCCTTGACCCTCCTGGCACCGCAGGTCCACCCGAGCACCGCGAGCTACCTGCAGGCGTGGGCGCTGCTGCCCGAGCATGGCCGCCTGCGCCGCGAGGCCCTGGTGGTCGCGGCCATCCGGGCGAAGTACACGGCACCGCACTACCTGGCCGCCGACGCGCTGGTGACGGCCAACGACCACGTGCTGCTGATCCGCCGCGGCGGACAGGTCGGGCATGGCCTGTGGGCCGTGCCAGGGGGCTTCGTCGATCGGGGCGAGCGTTTCCTGCAGGCCGCCATCCGCGAGCTCCGCGAGGAAACCGGCTACGCCCCGCTGCCCTCGACCCTGCAGGCGGCGCTGCGCGAGTCGGCGGTGTTCGACCACCCGCTGCGCAGCCCCCGGGGCGGCATCGTGTCGATGGCGTTCCGTTTCGATCTCGGGCGGCTGGCCCACCTGCCCGAGGTGAAGGCCGCGGACGACGCCATGGAAGCGCGCTGGGTGCCCATCGCCGACCTGCCCGGCATGGAGGGCCGCTTCTTCGAGGACCACGACCGCATCCTCGACCGGCTCGTCGGGATCTAATTCCATTCCGTGGAATTGGGGTGGTGCGCACCCCGACCAGGCGACCTAAGCTGCGCGAAGGTGCCACGGCCCGGCCGTGCCGCCTTCCCATACCTAGACCTGGAGACACAGACCGATGAGCACCCAACACCCCTTGTCGCGCCGGCGCTTCAACGCCGCGATCGGCGCCAGCCTCGTCCTGCCGTTCGCGGCGGCGCAGGCGCAGGCACAGGCCTTTCCGAACAAGCCGATCCGCATCCTGGTGCCGTTCGCGGCCGGCGGCCCGACCGACCTGATGGCGCGCGCCGTCGGCAAGAACCTCTCGACCACCCTCGGGCAGCCGGTGATCGTCGAGAACAAGCCGGGTGGCGGTGGCGTGATCGCCATGGGCGAGGTGGCGCGCGGCCCGGCCGACGGCTACACGCTGGTGTTCCCGTCCATCCTCGCGGTGACCAACCCCGCGCTCATGCCCAACTACCCGTTCGACACGCTGCGCGACTTCGCGCCGCTGACGGTGGTGGGCTACATCCCGCACGCGCTGGTGGTGCGGCCCGATTTCCCGGCCAAGGACCTGCAGGCCCTGGTGGCCATGGCCAAGGCCGCGCCCGGCAGCGTCAACTACGGCTCTTCGGGCAACGGCACCTCGGCCCACCTCGGCGCCGCGCTGTTCGCACAGCGCGCCGACATCAAGGTCACGCACGTGCCCTACCGCGGCGCGGCCCCGGCGGTGCAGGACCTGCTGGGCGGCCAGATCCAGTTCATGTTCCTCGACATGAGCTCGGCCCTCGCGCAGATCAAGACCGGCAAGCTGCGCGCGCTGGCCGTGGCGCCGGCCAACCGCTTCGCCGGCCTGCCCGACGTGCCCACCGTGGCCGAGCAGGGCTACCCCGGCTTCAACGTGCACGGCTGGTACGGCCTGTTCGCGCGCAGCGGCACGCCTGCGCCCATCGTGCAGGCGCTCTACACGGAGGTGAAGAAAGCGCTGGCGTCGGCCGAGATCCGCGAGCTGTTCCAGAACTACGGCATCGAGGCCGGCGGCATGACGCCCGAGGACTACACCGAGATCGTGCGCAAGGACCTCGCCATGTGGAAGCGCACCGTCGACCAGCTTCAGATCACCTTGCAATAAATCCATGATCATTGCGATTCCCGACGACTATCAGGACTGCGTGCGGCACCTGGACTGCTTCGCCAAGCTCGCCGGCCACGAGGTGCGCATCTTCAACGACTCGGTGAAAGGCACCGACGCCCTGGCGGCGCGCTTCGCCGACGCCGAGGCCATCGTGCTCACGCGCGAGCGCACGCGCATCGACGCCGCCTTGCTCGACCGCCTGCCCCGGCTGCGCCTCATCAGCCAGACCGGCAAGCTCGCGGGCCATGTGGACCTGGCCGCGTGCACCGCGCGCGGCGTGCGCGTGGCCGAGGGCAGCGGCGCGGGGTCGGCCACGGCCGAGATCGCCTGGACGCTGGCGCTGGCCAGCCGGCGCCACCTGGTGAGCGAGGCCAACCGCCTGCGCGACGGGCAATGGCAGGGCCACCTGGGCCAGCAGCTCAGCGGCCAGCGCCTGGGCGTCTGGAGCTACGGCCGCATTGGCCGGCAGGTGGCGGGCTATGGCCGCGCCTTCGGCATGAAGGTGTGGGTGTGGGGCCGCGAAGCCTCGACCGCCGCTGCGCGCGCCGACGGCTTCGAGGTGGCGCCCTCGCGCGAGGACTTCTTCGCGCAGAGCGATGTGATCAGCCTGCACGTGCGGCTCAGCGCCGAGACCACGGGCATCGTGACGGCCGACGACCTCGCGCGCATGAAACCCACGGCGCTGCTGGTGAACACCAGCCGCGCCGAGCTGATCGCGCGCGGCGCGCTGGCGCATGCCCTGGCGCAAGGCCGGCCGGGTTTCGCCGCGGTCGACGTCTACGAAGAGGAGCCGGTGCTGGGCGCGAACCACCCCCTGCTGCGCCTGCCGAACGTGCTGTGCACGCCACACATCGGCTACGTGGAGAAGGACAACTACGAGCGCTACTTCGGCATCGCCTTCGACAACATCCTGGCCTATGCGCAAGGCCGCCTGACCGACGGGGTCAGTCCCGCAGCCAGCCCAGCAGCAGCGGGTTGATCGCGTCGGCCCGCTCGTACTGCACCCAGTGCCCGGCCCCGTCCACGATGCGGGTGCGGGCCTCGGGCAGCGGGGCGGCCAGCACGGGCGCGATGGCGGCGGGTTCGGCCGTCACATCGTGTTCGCCCCAGGCCAGCAGGGTCGGCCCGGCATAGACCGCCAGCGCCGCGGCGAGGCCGCCGGCGCGTGAGATTTCCTTGCTGCGGAACCGCGTGCGCACGCAGGCCTCGGTGTGCACGCGCAGCGCGAGCGGGTCGATGTCGTCGGCCGCCACGCTGAGCATGTGCATGGCGAGGTTGTGGCGCATGGCCTGTTCCACGGCGGTCGCATCGCCCGCGCGCCAGGCCGGCTTCCAGTTGACCAGCTCGCCCTTGGGGCGGCGCGCGCCCTGGTGGCCGCCGGTGCCCAGCAGGGCCAGGCGCCGCACCCGGGGCCGCCGCGCGGCCAGGTGCGCCGCGACCAGGCCGCCGAAGGAGAAACCCACCAGCTGCAGCGGTGTGTGGGGGCCGATGAGCGTGTCCAGCGTGGACAGCGCCGGGTCCAGCAGCGCGGCCAGGCCTTCGCCCTCGGGCGCGTCCGAATCGCCGAAGCCGGGCAGGTCGGGCACCCACACGGTGTGTTGTGCGGCCAGGGCCTCGATGTTGCGCACCCAGTGCAGCCAGCTGCCGTGGCCGCCGTGCACCAGCACCACCGGGCTGCCGCTGCCGAAACTGCGCCAGCAGACCCGACCGCCGGCCCAGGCCACGCGCTCGGTGCGGGCCTGCGCCGACAGGGTGTCGATCAGCGCCGTGTCAGTCCGCATGCGCGAGCACCACCACGCCGTCGGCCGCCTTCACGCCCAGGCCTTCGGGCAGCACGAACACCGGGTTGATCTCGGCCTCGATCAGGCGCTCGCCCAGCTGCGCGGTCATCTGCGAGAAGGCCACGATGGCCGCGACCAACGCGTCCACGTCGGCCTTGGGCCGGCCGCGGTAACCGTCGAGCAGGGGCCAGGTCTGGAGCTCGCGCACCATCTCGTGGGCCACTTCCCGGCTCAGGCCGCCTTGTGGGGGCAGCATGCGCAGGGTGGTGTCCTTGAACAGCTCGGCGGTGACGCCGCCCATGCCCAGCAGGATGGCCGTGCCCAGCGCGTCGCGGTGCATGCCGAGGATGAGCTCGGTGCCACCCGAGACCATCTCCTGCACCAGGAAGCGCGTGGGCTTCACCCCGGCCCTGGCCTGCACCTCGTCGGCCATGCGGCCCAGGCGCGCGCCGATCTGTTCGGGCGGCACGTTGACGGCCACGCCGCCCACGTCGCTCTTGTGCGTGATCTCGCCCGTGAGAATCTTCAGCACCACGCGCGCACCGAGCGCGCGCGCGGCCTGCTCGGCCTCGGCGGGGCTTCCCACCACGGTTTCGGCGGTGCAGGGAATGCCGAAGCGCGTGAACAGCTGCTTGCACTCGGCCTCGTTCAGCGAGCCGCCCGCGATGTCCTGCACCGGCACCGGGGTGCCCAGCGGCGCGGCGGCGTGCTCGGCCCAGCGGCGGGTCTGCAGCATGCCCTTGAGCGCCGCCGTGCAGCTCTCGGCGTCGGCGAAGGCCGGCACGCCGCGTTGCGTCAGCAGCGCGGCCACCTGCGGCGCATGCGGGCTCACGTAGGCGATCACCGGTTTGTCGCTCAGCGGCAGGCAGTCCTGGATCGCGTTGGCCATCAGCTCGGGCATGGCCAGGCTGGACGAGCCCACGATGATGGTCAGCGCGTCGTAGCTCGGGCTCTCCAGCAGGGCGCGGATCGCGCCGCGCAGCAGCTCGGGCTGCAGGCCGGCCAGCGTCACGTCGATCGGGTTGCGGTCCAGCGCGGCCTGCTCGCCGGTCTGCAGCGCGCGCAGTTTCGCGGCGGTGGCCTCGTCGGGCGGCGGGGTCTCCAGGCCCGAGACACCGTAGCTGTCCGACACCAGCGTGCCGGCGCCGCCGGTGGAGGTGAGGATGGCGACGCGGTGACCGCGCAGCGTGCGGCCGGTGGACAGGGCCGACGGGATGTCCAGCAGGTCGCTGAAGGTCTGCGCGCGGATCACGCCCACTTCCTTGAACAGCGCGTCGTACATGCGGTCGGCGCCCGCGAGCGCGCCGGTGTGCGACACGGCGGCCTGGGCACCGGCCTCGGAGCGGCCGATCTTGAAGGCCACCACCGGCTTGCCGGCGCGCGCGGCCTTCAGCGCGGCCTGGCGGAAGCGCTCGGGGTCGCGCACGCTCTCCACGTACAGCGCGATGACCCGCGTGGCATCGTCGTCGGCGAGCTGGTCGATGAAATCGGCGAGGTCCAGGTCCACCTCGTTGCTGGTGGAAATCAGCTTGGACAGGCCGATGCCGCGGGCCGCCGCGCGCGAGAGCAGGGCACCCAGGATGCCGCCGCTTTGCGACACCACGCCCACCGAGCCGACCGGAAAGTGGTCCATCTCCAGCGCGCCGCTGGCCGAGAGCACGATGCGGTCGGTGAGGTTGACCAGGCCGATGGTGTTCGGCCCGAGGATGCGCATGCTGCCCGCGGCCTCCCTCAGCTGCGCCTGGCGGCGCGCGCCTTCTTCGCCGGTCTCGGTGTAGCCGCTGGCCAGCACGATGGCGGCGGCCGTGCCGCGCGCCGACAGGTCCTGCACCGCCTTGTGCGCGCGCTCGGCGCCGAGCAGCACGATGCCCACGTCCGGCACGGCGGGCAGGGAGGCGATGTCCGGGTAGCAGCGCAGGCCGTCGATTTGCTCGACGCGCGGATTGACCGGGTAGATGTCGCCGGTGAAGCCGTGCTTGCGCAGGTAGGCCACCGGGCGGCCGGCGGTCTTGCCCGCGTCGGCCGAGGCGCCGATGACGGCGACGCTGCGCGGCTGCAGCAGCCGGGAAATGGGAGACACGGGGTTCATGGGGCGTTCATTCCTTGGGCGTGGCCTTGTTCAGGAAGGCCATCACCGATTCGCGGTGTTCGGTGCTGGTGTAGCAGATGCCCTGGGCCTGGCTGCCCTGGGCGAAGACCTGCTGCGCCGGCAGCTCGAAGGTCTGGTTCAGGATGGTCTTGCTCAGCGCGAGCGCGGTGGCCGAGCCCTGGCTGAGTTCGCGCGCCCAGGCCTGGGCGTCGGCCAGCAGCCGATCCGCCGTGGTCTTGCGGTCCACGATGCCGAGCGAGAGCGCCTCGTCCGCATCCACCTTGCGGCCGGTGAAGATCAGCTGCTTCGCGGTGGACAGGCCCACGCGGCGCGGCAGGAAGTACATGCCGCCGCCGTCGGGCACGATGCCGCGGTGGATGTACGACCAGGTGAAGCTGGCCCACTCGCTGGCGATGACGAAGTCGCAGGCCAGCGCCGTGTCGGCGCCCAGGCCGGAGGCCGCGCCGTTCACGGCGGCGATCACCGGCTTGGGCATCGTGTGCAGCAGCGACTGCGTGTGGTGCACGCGCTGCTGGCGGTGCCAGCCATTGAAGCCCACCTCGCCCGCCGGGGCGTTCATGCGCTTTTCCATGCCGGCCACGTCGCCGCCCGCGCAGAAGCCTTTGCCGGCGCCGGTGAGCACCAGCGCGCGGATGGCCTTGTCGGCCGCGACCTGCTCCAGGGCCTCAATGAATTCGGCGCGCATGGCGTCGCTCATGGCGTTGCGTTTCTCGGGCCGGTTCAGCGTGAGCGTGGCGATGCCGGTGTCAACCTGCAGATCGATCAGGGGAGGCGTGGACATGGTGGGTTCCAGAGAGAGGAGAGGTCAGTTCGAGGTGATGTTGTTTTCTTTGACGATCTTGCGCCAGCGCGCTTCTTCGGCGCGCACATAGGTTTCCAGCTCGGCCGGTGCCCCGGCGCTGATCACCAGGCCTTCCTGTTCGACCTTCTTGCGGAACTCGTCGGTGGCCACGGCCTTCTTGGCGGCAGCGTTGAGTTTGGCAATCACGTCGGCCGGCGTGCCGGCGGGCGCGTACAGGCCGTACCAGCTCTCCATCACGTAGCCGGGGATGGTCTCCGCGATGGCAGGCACGTTCTTGAGCACCGCCGAGCGTTCGGCGCCGGTCACGCCGAGCGCGCGCAGCTTGCCGCTTTCCAGGCCCGAGGACACGGCGGTGGCGGTGCCGAAGATCATGTCCACCTGGCCGCCCATGAGATCGGTCAGCGCCGGGCCCGCGCCGCGGTAGGGGATGTGCTTCATCTGCACCTTGGCGAGGTTGTCGAACATCTCGCCGGCCAGGTGCGCCGAGGTGCCATTGCCCTGCGAGGCGTAGTTGAGCTTGCCCGGGTTGGCGCGGGCCGCGTCCAGCACGTCCTTGACGGACTTGTAGGGGCTCTCCGCGCGCACCACCAGCACGTTGGGGCCCTTGCCGATCAGGATCACCGGCGCGAACGCCTTGTCGTTGTCGTAGGGCAGCTTGGGCATCAGGCTGGGGTTGACGGCGTGCGCGAAGGTCGAGATCACCAGCGTGTAGCCGTCGGCCGGGCTCTTGGCCACGAGGTCGGTGCCGATGATCGTGCCCGCGCCGGGCTTGTTCTCGATCACCACCGTCTGGCCCAGCTCCCTGGACATGCCCAGGCCCAGGGTGCGCGCGATCAGGTCGGTGCCGCCGCCGGGAGCGAAGGGCACGACCAGGCGGATCGGCTTGTCGGGGAACTGGGCCAGGGCGGCGGTGGTGGCGAGCGCTGCCGACACGAAGAGAAGGCTCATCCGCGCGGCGGCGGTTCGACGGGAAAGGTGCATGGTTGTCTCCGGTAAGGCCATGGGAAAACGGTGTTTTTCTCAGGGAAGCATGCTACGGTCGATGCTTCCCGGCCGCACCCCTCCAATTCCAATCAGTGGAATAACGAACATGCAGACCATCCCCGTTCCGACCCCGTCCGAGGACAGCTTCGGCCGCTCGCCCACCAACCGCTCCCTGGAGCGCGGCATCCTGATCCTGCGGGCGTTCCGCCCCGGGTCCAGCTGGCTGGGCAACGGCGACCTCGCGGAGCGCACCGGCTTGTCGCCGTCCACCATCAGCCGCCTCACGCAGACCCTGGTGGGCGCGGGCCTGCTGCAGCACGACCGCCAGCGCCGCGCCTACCGCCTGGCGCCGCCGGTGCTGAGCTTCGCGCACGCCATGCGGGCCGGCTCGCAGGTGCTCGCGGTGGCCGCGCCGCGCATGCGTGCGCTGGCCGAAAGCCAGCGCGTCAACGTGGGCCTGGCCGCGCCCGACCACGACGAAATGGTGTACCTCGAATCCATCCGCTACAACCGCCGCGTGGCGCTGCGCAATGTGGTCTCGGGGCAGCGGGTGCCGATGGAGCTCACCTCGCTGGGCCGGGCCTACCTGTCCACCGTGTCGACGGCCCGGCGCAAGGCTTTGTTCGGCGTGTTCCAGCGGCGCTGCGGCAGCCACTGGCCCGAGGTGCAGGCCGACATCCTGGCGGCCGTCCGGCAGGTGCAGGAGCAGGGCTTCTGCGCGGCGTCCTGGCAACCCGAGGTGGTGGCGATGGCCATGCCGCTGAGCACCGTGGAGGGTGTCTACGTGCTCAACCTCAGCGTCTCCACCGAGGAGCCGCTGGCGCGCGTGGTGCGCGAGCTCTCGGGCTCGCTCAAGGCGCTGGCCACCGAGCTGCAGGATGCGCTGGCGCGGGAAATCGACGTGTGAGCGCGCCGTGTGCGGTGCCGAACAGACTTCGCCAACCGGCGCGCCTACAAAGGCTTCATGATGAAAAAAACGGCTTCCTGGTTCTGGCCGCTCGCGCTGGTCGCCGGCGCCTTGCTCGTGTCGGGCTGCGTGGTGCGCGTGCCCGACAAGCTGCAGCCCGTCACCGACTTCGATGTGGGCCGCTACGCGGGCACCTGGTACGAGCTGGCGCGCATCGACCACCGGTTTGAAAAAGGCCTGGTCAACGTCACCGCCCAGTACAGCCTGAACCCCGACGGCACGGTCAAGGTGGTGAACCGCGGCTTCAACCCGGCGAAGAACGAGTGGAAGCAGGCGACCGGCACGGCCCGGTTCCTGGGCGACCCGCGCACCGCCGCGTTGAAGGTGTCCTTCTTCGGGCCGTTCTACGGCGGTTACAACGTGGTGCGGCTGAGCGAGGACTACCAGACCGCGCTGGTGATCGGCAACACGCGGGACTACTTCTGGCTGCTTTCGCGGCAGAAGACGATGCCCGAGGCGCAGAAGCAGGCGCTGCTGGCCGAGGCCGCCCCGCTGGGCGTGGACCTGAACCAGGTGATCCACGTTTCCCAGCAGTGACCGGGGTGTTGCCCGGGGGGGAAACCCGGGTGCGGAATTCACGCTTTCAAGGGCTTTCTGCGCGGTTCGGTCGGCGGGGCTCACCCGCTCGTGCCAGGGTCTGCAGAATGAAGCCAGTTGCACTTTGTTTCTGGTCCATGCCCGTCATTCTGTTTCCGTTGTCCCAAGCCCGGCGCAGCGCCGCCACCGATCCCCGCCTGGGCCGCCTGGGGATCGACGAGGTGGATGCCCTGACCCAGCTCGATTTCTATGCCTGCACCGGCGTGCATGCGGAGCACGGCACCCTGCTGATCGAGCCCGACGACGAGGCCCGGCTGCTGCAGTACCTGGAGTTCCACGGCCTGCGCCTGCCGCGTGCGGTCGAGGCGAAACCCGTGCTGGAGCTGTGCAACGACCTGCGCTGGTCGTACGGCGAGGCCGTCCGTTGGGCGGCGCGCGGCGACGCCGACATCGCCGTGCAGTTTCCCGGGCTCAACGCCGAGAAGCTGGACTACGTGCGCGCGGTGGCCGGCCAGGAGCGGCGGGCGGCGAGGGACATGGCCCGAAAGCTCTTCGGCAGCCGGGTCGGTGACGTCTTCCTGTACTAGGTCAGTCCAGGCGCTCGCCCAAGGCGCGGCGCACCATCTGCTCGGCGGTGCCGTCGTCGCGCAGACCCAGCGCTCTCGACGCGCGATCATCCAGAACAGGGTAGCGACCGAAGACCGATTCCACGGCGGGTTGCGGTGCGTACCGCGCCAGCCCGGTCCTGTCGTCGCCGTACAGAGCGGCCAGTGTGCGCACCACTTCCTCGATCGAGAGCCGCAGCACGGGCAGGGGCCATGCCCGGCCCGCGTCGGCCCGGGGGACGTCCATCACGGCCGCCTGCATCAGGTTCTGGGCGCATCGCCGGGCCGACATCCACCAGGCGGTGGCCGTGGGGCCAACGGGGCAGACAAAAGACTCGCCGGCGGCGAGCGCGTGCAGCAGGTCGC
This sequence comes from Hydrogenophaga sp. GW456-12-10-14-TSB4, assembly GCF_059424305.1. NCBI lineage: Bacteria > Pseudomonadati > Pseudomonadota > Betaproteobacteria > Burkholderiales > Comamonadaceae > Hydrogenophaga > Hydrogenophaga sp. GW456-12-10-14-TSB4. Next base: position 16,993 of record NZ_JBWKZH010000021.1, read on the forward strand.
TCATGAAGGCCGACGTCAGACCCGAGGGTGAGCGCGGGCGGGCGACGATGCCGGGCAGGCGGACGGAGCGCCCGTCCAGCAGGCCCCGGCGGGTGAAATCCGCCAGCAGAATCTCGCACGCGAGTTTGTGCGCACCATACGTCAGCGGCGGATGCAGCGGGGTGTCGGGGGCGACACGGTCGGGCAGATCGGTCCCGTAGACGGCGATGGTGCTGGCGTACACCACCGTCGGCGCAGGTCTGTCCGGGGTCCTGGCGTCGGCCAGGATCTCGAAGAGGCCCAGCGTGGCGTCGAGGTTCACGCGCCGGCCCTGCGCGTAGTCGGCTTCGGCCGCGCCGCCGGGCACAGCGGCGAGGTGGAACACGGTGTCGGGGCGGAACGCCGCGATGGCCCCGCGCACCGCGTCCGAGGACAGGTCTCCTTGCACGGCCTCCACCCCTTGCGGCCATGCGGCGAGTTGGCGATCCACCGCCGCGATCGCCGAAAGCCGGCGCATGCCCAGCCGTCCGTGCGCGGCAAGCGCGTCGATCAGCACCGAGCCGATGTAGCCGCCCGCACCGGTCACCAGCACCCTCATGCCTGCACCACCCGCTGATCGATGGCGCCGAATACCGGGTGACCGTCGTGTTGGCATGCCATCCGGACGCGGTCACCAAAGCGCATGAACGTGGTCCTGGGGCTGCCGTGCTCGATCGACTCGATCGCACGGCGCTCCGCGATGCAGGCCGAGCCGTTCCGGCCGCCCGCGTTCGAGACGGTGCCCGAGCCGATGATGGTGCCGGCGGACAGGCGACGCGTCTTCGCCGCGTGCGCGATGAGCTGATCGAAACCGAAGTTCATCTCTCCCCCATGCGGATGGCCGAACCACTCGCCGTTGAACGCGATCTGGAGCGGCAGCTGCACCCTGGCGTCGCGCCAGGCCTCCCCGATCTCATCGGGTGTCACGACGACCGGCGCAAAACTGGACGAGGGCTTGGCCTGGAAGAAGCCGAAGCCGGTCTTCATTTCGCGCGGACCGAACGCGCGCAGGCTGACGTCGTTGATCTGGGTCAGCAGGAGAATGCGGTCCCGTGCCTGTTCCGCCGTGCATCCCATCGGCACCCGGTCAACGATGACGCCGAACTCACCTTCAAAGTCGATGCCGTGCGCTTCATCGGGCAGCTCGATGTCGTCGTGCGGTCCCAGGAAGTCGTCGGACCCGCCCTGGTACAGGAGCGGGATGGTGTCGATGTCGGGGATGGGGGGCATGTTGAAGGCCTTCTCCATCAGGCGCGCATGGTTCAGGAAAGCGGACCCGTCGCACCATTGCGGCGACCGGGGCAAGGGCGCCGCCACCCGGTGCGGGTCGAACCCGAACGCGCTCTTCAGGGCGCCGGTGTTCAGCTGGTCGTACAGATGCTGCAGCGGGCGCTTCGCGCCGTGCCAGTTCTCGACGGCCGCCAGCAGGCTGGGGGCGACGGCGGTGGCATCCACCGCCCATTGCAGGTCTTTCGACACCACGACGAGGCGGCCGTCCCTGCAGTCGGACGGAAGGGTGGCGAGTTTCATGTCAAAGGACTTTCGTTGTGGTGGGCAAGAAAAAAGTGGTGTCAGCTGCCATCCGTGACGAGCGTGCCGCCGTCGACCACGAGGGTCTGCCCGGTGATGAAGGCGCCGGCGCGGCTGGCGAGCATGACGGCCACCCCGGCCACCTCTGCGGGTTCGCCGACGCGCCGAAGCGGGGTCATGGCCATTCGGCGTTCCATGAACGCCGGGTCGGCCAGCAGGCCATGGGACAGGGGCGTGCGGATGAGACCCGGTGCGATGGCGTTGACGCGCACGCCCGAAGGACCCCATTCGACGGCGAGGTTGCGAGCCATCTGCGACAGCGCGGCCTTGGACAATCCATACAAGCCGATCGCGCGGTTGCCCCGCAGACCGGCGATGCTGGCGAGAAATACCACACTGCCGCCGCCCGAGCGGGCCATGGCCGGCAGCAGGCCTTTCGACAGCGTCAGGGCGGAGCGCAGGTTGATGTCCATCACCCTGGCCCAATCGGCCTCGGTCGTGGCGCACAGCGGCCCCGCAGGGCCTTGCACGCCGGCGCAGTGCACCAGGATGTCCAGGGACGGGAAGTCCTGGCGCACGCCGGCCGCGAGGCCCTCCACGGAACCGGTGTCGCCCATGTCCGCCGCGCGGCCCTGCACGTCCAGCCCGGCCGCGCGCCACTGGGTCTCGGCCTGCCGGCAGGCATCGGCACCCAGGTCGCTGGCCACGACCTTGGCACCGTGCACCGCCAGGGCCTCCACGATGGCGCGGCCCAGACCGCCCGTGGCGCCCGTGACCAGCGCCACCCGGCCCTGCAGGGCGAACAGCTCCGATGCTGGACTCATGCGCCGTCCAGGGCTGCCGAAAGGGTGGGCTCGTAACGCCCGTCGATCAGCACGAACAGCATGCGGCACGGCTTGCCGGAGCGGTTGGCCCAGGCGTGGTTGGTCCCGCGCTGGATGACCACGCTGCCCGGCCGGAGGGGCACCTCACCTTCGTCGAGGATCAGGGTCAATTCGCCTTCGATCACCACGCCGTAGTCGACCGACTCCGTGCGGTGCATCAGTGGGTGCGGCGAACCCGCCTTGACTTTCGAGGCGCCCACGTCGCCGATTTCGCCGAAGGCCGCTTTCATCCGCGCTTCGCCGCTGGCCAGGAATTCGGCCGTGTCGGGTGGAATGTCCACGAAGCGAAAGCGCGTGCCCGTTTTCGGCGGAGGCAGCATGAGCGGACCCGGTGTCGGGTCCGGTCCGTTGTCGATCGGCGCGGGCGTGGCGTCCGTGCTCCAGACCTCGTGGAAGACGGTGCCGGGGATGGCCGCGACTTCCTTGACGGTCGGCAAGGGGCCATTGGACACGACGACCGCCTGGCCGTGCTCGTTGTGACCGGTCACGACGCGGTGGATGGGGGGGAATGCCATGGAAACTCCTTCAATCCTTGAACGTCAGCTTGGCGTCGGTGACGATGCGCCGGTACACCGTCATGTCCTGCTGCACGGAAGCGGCGAGCGTGGCGGGCGGGCCGCCCGCCGACGTGATGCCCAGGTCTTCCATCTGCTTGACCAGGGTCGGGTCGGCCAGTGCGGTGTTGACCGCCTTGTTCAGCTTGTCCACCAGCGGCGCGGGCGTGCCCAGGGGCGCGAAAACGCCCAGCCAGGAGCCCAGGACAAATTCCTTCAGGCCGCTCTCTGCGGCCGTCGGCACGTTGGGCAGGCGAGGGTCCCGGTGCTCGCCCGTCACCGCCAGGATCCGGACTTTGCCGGCGTCCGCGTAGGCCTTGGCGGTCGCGTCGAAGGTCAGGTCCAGGACGCCGCCCGCGACGTCGATGATGGCCGCCGACGTGGACTTGTAGGGGACGTGGACGATTTCGGTGCCCGTCAGGCTCTGGAAAAACTCGCCTGCAAAATGCGCACCGCTGCCGACGCCGGCGCTCCCGTAGCTCAGCTTGCCGGGGTTCTTCCTGGCGAGGGCGATGAACTCGCTAAGCGTGTTCACCGGCAGTTTGGCGCTCACCACCACGGGCAGTCCGTACTTGCCCACTTGCCCCACCGGCATCAGGGCCTTGATGGGGTCGTACTTCACGGACGCATCCGTGATGGGCAGCAGGGTGTAGCTCGGGTTGGTGAAGAGCAAGGTCATGCCGTCCGGCGTCGCCCGCATCACCGCTTCCGACCCGATGCGCGAACCCGCGCCGGGCCGGTTCTCGATGATCATGGTCTGCGCCAGCGCCTTGGACATGCGCTCCACGACGCCGCGCGCGACCTGGTCCGAAATGCCGCCGGCGGTGAAGGGCACGATGACCTTGATGACGTTCGGGTTGGCCTGCGCGGACGCGCCTGCGGCGGCACCCAGCACCGCAGCCCCCAGCAAGGATTGCAGGACGTTGCGCTTGAATCGGTTGAACATGGGAGTCTCCTGTTGTGAATCGTAGAGGGGTCTAGTGGCTGGCGATGCCGTCCCAGCACAAGTACTTGATTTCGATGAACTCGTCGATGCCGTATTGCGAGCCTTCGCGGCCCAGGCCGCTTTGCTTCACGCCGCCAAAGGGCGCAACCTCCGTCGAGATCAGGCCGGTGTTGATGCCCACCATGCCGGACTCGATCGCCTCCGCGGTGCGCCAGATGCGCGAGGCGTCCCGGCTGAAGAGATAGGCGGCGAGGCCGAACTCGGTGTCGTTGGCCATGGCGATGGCTTCATCGTCCGTCGTGAAGCGCACCAGCGGCATCACGGGGCCGAAGGTCTCTTCCACCGCGACCGCCATGCCTGGCTTGACGCCGCTGAGCACCGTGGGCTGGAAGAAGTTGCCGCCCAGCGCATGCCGCCGGCCGCCGGCGAGCACGCGTGCGCCGGCGCGCACCGCCTGAGCGACGTGGTCCTCGACCTTCTGAACAGCGCCGGCATCGATCATCGGCCCGATCTGCACGCCTTCGTCCAGGCCGTTGCCGACCGGGAGCGCCGCGACGCGCTCGGCGAGGCGCCGGGCCAGTGCGTCGTGAATCCCGTCCTGCACCAGCACGCGGTTGGCCGCGATGCAGGACTGGCCGGTGTTGCGGAACTTGGCGACCAGGATGCCTTCGACCGCGAGGTCGATGTCCGCATCGTCGAACACGATGCACGCCGCATTGCCACCGAGCTCCATGGAGCACTTCTTGATGGTGGACGCCGATTGCTGGAGCAGGACACGGCCCACCTCGGTGGACCCGGTGAAGGTCAGCTTGCGCACCAGCGGGTGGGAGGTCAATACGCCGCCGATGGCCCGTGTGTCGGACCCCGTGACCACGTTGAACACCCCCGCCGGCACGCCGGCGCGCAAGGCCAGCTCGCCCAGCGCCAGGGCTGTCAACGGCGTCTGGCTGGCCGGCTTGACCACCATGGAGCAGCCCGCCGCCAGCGCGGGGCCCGCCTTGCGGGCAATCATGGCCGCAGGAAAGTTCCAGGGTGTGATGGCGGCGCAGACCCCGATGGGCTGTTTGAGCGTGACGATGCGCTGCGTGTCCCTGGGCGCAGGGATGACGTCGCCGCGCACGCGCTTGGCCTCTTCGGCGAACCACTGGATGAAGCCGGCGGCGTAGTCGATCTCCCCGCGCGCTTCGGACAGGGGCTTGCCTTCCTCCAGCGTGATCAGCGTCGCCAGGTCGTCCTTGTGGTCCATGATGAGCTGCCACCAGCGCAGCAGGACCTGCGAGCGGTGCCGGGCGGTGGTCTGGCGCCAGGCGCGAAACGCCCGGTCGGCCGCCAGCACAGCGCGTTCGGTCTCCGCCTCCTTGCAACGCGGCAGGCGAGCCAGGCGTTCGCCGTTGGCCGGGTTGAAAAGGTCGGTGCTGCCGTGCGATGTGTCGGCGATCCATTGCCCGTCGATCAGGGCGGCTTCGCGCCACAGACCCGGGTCCTTCAAAAGCGATTTCATGGGTCCGGGCCGTTCAGCAAGGGAAGCGACCCACCATGTACTGGCTGTCGGGGTCGTCGGTCACGGGGAGCCGGGAGGCCACGAGGCCCTGGCGCAGCTGTTTCATGAACCGGTCGGGCACGCGCATCGCGGGTGCGCGCAAAGGGCCGCCGTTGAAACCGGCCAGCCAGTCCTGGTACTTCCACATGGTGCGGTTCAACACACCCGTGCCGCCGGCGTACGACTGCGCGGCCGCGCCATTGGCGTTGCGCGCCGGGTTGACCTGCCAGTACAGCGCCATGGCCTCTTCCCACTTCCCCTCGCGCGCGAGTTTGAAAGCGCGCGGGTAATAGTCGCTCATCCACTGCGTGTTGCTGGTGCCGGAAAACTGGAGCTGCATCAGACTCATGAGCGGAATGGCATCGCCCTCGATGGGGCAGCTGATCACCACCTCGTCGCGGAAGTGGTGGTACATCTCGCACAGGCCCGCCGGCAGGGGGAAGCCCTGTTCGGATTTGATGGCCACGATGTTGGGGCAGTCTTTCAGCAGGCGGCGCACGAAGTCCACCGACATGCCAGCGGGGTGCACGCGTTCAAAGCCCCACAGGGGGATCGGGAACAGCATCACCGCCAGGTCGGTCGCGTCGCAGAACTGCTTGGTGTAGTCGTAGATCTCCTGTTCCGTCGTGGGCCAGAACTGGGGCGGGTACGACAGCAGAACGATGTCTGCACCGGCCTTCTCCGCCAGGCGGACCGCGCGGATGTTCTCCGCCAGGGTGCCGAACGCGGCATGGAAGAAGAGCCCGAAGTCCTTGCCGCCGGTGTCGCGCGCCCAGGCGGTGAACTGAGCGTTCTCCTCGGGCGTGATGGACACCTCGGCGCACAGCAGGGTGTAGCTGTACCCGAGCTTTTTCGCGAGTTCGATGTCGTGGCGGATGCCGCGCTCGTTGAGCTTCGAGAGATCGGCGGCGTACGACGGGTTGGTCACGGCGGAGCAGCCCACGAGGTGCTGACGTGCCCAGGCGCGGGCGTCGGTGCGTTTGTACGAGGCCATAGGGGTTCCTTTGTGGATGGGTTGGTTACTTGGAGACGGGGACGATGCTGTGGGCCAGTGGTGTGCCCAGGCCTTTTTCGCGGGCGCGGGCCAGCAGCATTTCGGCGGTGATGACGTCTTGCAGCGCGGAGCCGACCGACTTGTAGACCACGATGTCGGACGCCCGCTCGCGCTGCGCCCGACCGGCGACGAAATCGCCGAGCGAGACCAGCTTGGCCGACACGTCCACTTGTGCCTTGCCGGCTGCGATCAGGTCGCCGGTGTCGTGCGCCACTTCGTCGACCATGTCGGCCACGATGAGCCCGGCCCGCGCCAGCACCTGTTCATCGACCTCCCGCTGCTCAGGCAGGGTGGATCCGATGGACACCACGGTCATGCCGGGCTCCAGCCACTCGCCGCGCAGAACGGGCGACTCGTCGCGGCTGCGCGCTGCGCACAGCACCACGTCCGCGCCGCGAACCGCTGCCGGGGCGCTGTCTGCGGCTTGCGCGCGCAGACCTTCCTGGGTCCGCATGTCGTTCGCGAACCGCTCGCGGCTCGCCGGTGTGGGGCTGAACACCTTGACGGCGGCGATCTCGCGGATGGCTGCCAGCGCGAGCAGCAGGCCGCGTGCCTCGAAGCCCGACCCGATGACGGCCACCTGCAGGGGTTTGACGGGCGCGGCCTTGTCCACCGCGACCGCCGCGGTCGCCGCTGTGCGGATCCCGGTGACGCGGTTGCCGTCGATCAGCGCGGCCAGGCCCATCGTCGCTTCGTCAAACAGGGAAATGAGGTAGCTGGCGCGGCGGTGGCGGGTCGAGGCGGAAATCAGTTTGCACCCCATGTGACCGCCGGTGGGCGAGACCGCCGTGAGTCCCCGCAGCCAGCGCCCGTCGCCCCGGGCCATGGAGCGCGGGGGCACCATGGCCGGGTCGATGGTGCTGGCGTAAGCCTGCCGCAGGGCCTGAACGGCTGAGGGCCAGTCGGTGAGCTGCGCGACTTCGGCGTCCGAAATGAAAAGTGTCGGCGGCACGGCGATCGCCGCGTCGGGGTGGGAGGTTCCCAAGGCATGTCTCCTGAAGATAGGAGCGCATGCTAGGGAGGAAGCTCTGTGCGAGCGAGAGCCGGAGCGCGAAAGCAGCTATCCGGAAATCGGGTGACTGGATTAGACGGTCTGCGGTTTCAGCAAAGCAGGCGCCACCGACAGGATCAGCTGGACGACCTCGCGCAGTGCCAGCGTGGATGGCCGGTGCAAGGTGGTGCCCAGCACCACCGAACGCGAGAGCACCGGCTCGACGATGCGCAGGGTGGCCAGCCGTTCGCGCTCGGGCGCGCTGAGTTGGCCGGCGGTGATGGCGAACCCACCGCCATGGGCGGCGATCGCATGCTGGAGGTGGATGGAGTCGGCCTCCGCGCCGATCCTGAGCACCGTGTCCCGCTGTCGCGCCAGCGTCTCCAGCCGCGAGCGCATGGGATGGGGGTTGGAGGGCAGCACCAGGGGCAGTCCCAGCACCTCGTCGAAAGCGATGGTCCGGCGCGCGGCGAGCGGGTGATCGAGGGGCGTGATCAGCAGCAGCGGCAGCCGGGTCAGGACGGGCTCGTCCGGGCGCGCGGTGTCCTCTTCCCGCAGCAGCAGCGAGAGGTCCAGGCGGCCTTCCTTGAGCCACTCTTCCAGCTGCGCGCTCGATCCCTCGATGATGTGCAGCTGCACCTCCGGGAAGCGGTGCTTCACCTCGCCGAACAAGGGGCCGGCCAACAAGGCCACGGTCGATGGCAGCAGGCCCAGCCGGACCTCGCCCATGGGAATGCCCCGGCTGGAGCGGATGTCGTCGGCCAGCTGCTCCGAGGCCAGCATCATGGCCTTGATGCGGGGGTAGATCCGTTCACCCAGTTCGGTCAGCACCACACCCCGCCCCGTGCGCCGGAACAGGCGGCTGCCGGATTCCTCTTCAAGCTGTGCGATGTGCCGGCTGACGACCGATTGCGGCATGTCCAGTGCGGCGCTGGCGCGCGAAATGCTGCCGAGCTCGGCGACTTTCGCGAACAAATGCCATTTCGGATCCAGGACGGTCTGCACGGCGGTATTGTGTCCGGGAAACGGCGAGGCGCTCCACGGCCCGCTAGGGTGTTCGTTCTGCGTGACCGGCCTGCACCGCTGCGCGCCCGATCTCGATCAGGGTCTGCCTCAGCCACTTGTGTCCGGGGTCGTGGTGCTGGCGCTCGTGCCAGGTCACGCTGACCTCCACGGCCGGCACCTCGAACGGCAGCGGCAGCACCTGGATGGGCAGGACCGCGGCGTTGGAGCGCGCCACCTGTTCCGGCACCACGGCCAGCAGATCGGGCGCATCTTCCTGCGGCCCTGACGGGGCGCCGTCACAGCACCACTTCGATCAGGCCGGGGCCGGGCGAGGCGAGGCTGCGCCGCACCGCGTCGGCCATCTCGCCCAGCGTGGTGACGCGGCTGGACGGCACGCCGTGGCCGGTGCCCAGGGCCACCCAGTCCAGCGCGGGGCGGTCGATGCTCAGCATGTCGGCGGCGCGCCGGCCGGGGGCGCCGGCGCCCACCTGGTTGAACTCGCCGCGCAGGATCTGGTAGTGGCGGTTCGCGAACACGATGACCGTCACGTCCAGGCTCTCGCGCGCCATGGTCCACAGGGCCTGCAGTGTGTACATCGCGCTGCCGTCGCCTTCCAGGGCGATCACGCGCCGGTCCGGCGCGGCGATCGCGGCGCCCACCGCCACCGGCAGGCCGTAGCCGATGGAGCCGCCCATGTTGGTCAGCCATTCGTGCGGTGCGGCGCCCCGCGTCGCGCCGTCGAACGCGCGGCCGGTGCTGACCGCCTCGTCCACCACGATGGCGTTGTCCGGGATGAGCGCCGCCAGCAGGGCGCCGATGGTCTCGGGGTTGAGCAGGCCGTCCTCCAGCTCGGGTCGCGCCGGCGCGCGCTCGACCAGGGTGGCCTGCGTGCGCGTGGCCCCCAGGGCCTCGCACAGGGTGTGCAAGGCCTCTTCCGGGTCCTGCGCGGCGTGGGACAGGGTGTGGAACCGCGTGCCCGGGGGCGCCAGCCGGCCGGGCTTGTCGGGGTAGGCGAAGAAGGCCACCGGTTCGACCGCGTTGACCCGCACGATGTGCTCGAAGCGCGACAGCACCTTCAGCGCCGCCTCCACGGCATAGGGCAGGCGCGGAATCGCGACGCGGCCGGCGCCGCGCTCGATGCTGGGCGAATAGAACTCGGACATCACCGCGCAGCCCGTGGCCGCCGCGATCCGGCCGGCCCAGGCCGTGGCACGGGCCAGCGTGGCCCGGCCGCCCAGCAGCAACAGCGTTCGGGGGCCGTGCTGGCGCAGGTGCGCGGCCAGCTCGAGCACCTGGCGTTCGTCGACCGGCTCGGCCGGGGCTTCGCGCACCGGGCCCAGCCCCTGGGGCGCGTGCGCGGCGGGCGACCACGCCCTATCCGCCGGCAGCACCAGCGTGGCGATGCGGCCGGGGCGGCCGCGGGCCTGCGTGACCGCCTCCCGGCCGTCGGCCTGCAGGCGCTCGCCCGAGGCGATGGTGCGCACCCAGTGCGACATCGGCCGCGCGACGCCTTCGATGTCCGAGGTCAGTGGCGCGTCCAGCGCGAGGTGCGTGGTGGCGTGTTCGCCGACGATGTTGACGATGCCCGAGCGCGCCTTTTTGGCGTTGTGCAGGTTGGCCAGGCCGTTGGCCATGCCCGGCCCCAGGTGCAGCAGCGTGCCCGCCGGGCGCTGGCGGATGCGGTAGTAGCCGTCGGCCGCACCGGTGACCACGCCCTCGAACAGGCCGAGCACGCAGCGCATGCCTTCGATGCGGTCGAGCGCGGCCACGAAGTGCATCTCCGAGGTGCCGGGATTCGCGAACATGGTGTCCACGCCGCCTTCCAGCAGCGTGTGTACCAGGGCTTCGGCGCCGTTCATGCGGGTCTCCTCTGTGGGGTCCATTCAGGGTGTCGGGGGATTTCAACATGCCTGGCGCGCGCGCCGGCATCGACACCGCTGATGCCGCCATCGAATGGCGGGCATGGCGCGCAGGGGCCTGTGCGCTTAGATTGCGGGCCCATGACGCTTCAAATCTCTTCCCTGCCTTCTCCCACCACCCTGTCCGTGACCCCTGCCGGCGTGCGCGTGCCCACGGTGTACTGGTCGCCCGAAGGGCCGAGCCGCGGCATCGTGCTGGCCTGTCACGGCGGCAGCGGCCACAAGCTGTCGCAGGCCGTGCTGGCGATCGCGGCCCACTGCCTGCCCCTGGGCCTGACCGTGCTGGCCATCGACGGCCCGGTGCAGGGCGAGCGGCGCAGCGACGGCAGCCTCGACCCCGTGGTCGCGCGCAACGCCTTTCGCGAAGCCTGGCGCGCCGGCGTCGGGCGCACGGGCATGGCCGAAGAATGGCGCGCGGCGCTGAATGCGCTGCTCGCCGTGCCGGGCCACGCGGGCCTGCCGATCGGCTACATCGGCGTGTCCATGGGCACGGCCTACGGCCTGCCGCTGCTGGCGGTGGAAGCGCGCATCCAGGCCGCCGTGCTGGGCCTGTGGGGCACCACCTACCCGGCCAGCGAGCACCTGGCGGCGCACGCGCAGCAGGTGCGGTGCCCGGTGTGGTTCACGCAGCAGTGGAACGACGAGTTCTTCGACCGCGAAGGCACGTTCGCCCTGTTCGATGCCATCGGGTCGAGCGACAAGCGGCTGGTGGCCTACCCCGGCCCGCACCGCGAGCTCGAAGGCGCGCGCCTGGCCGATGCGGTGGCGTTCATCGCCGGGCGCCTGTTGCCCGCGGCCTGAGGGCCCGGCCCGGCGTCAGAGGGTCGCCCGGGTCGACAGGGCCTGGCCGATGTCCCTGAGCTTGCCGCGAAGCCACTTGTGGCCCGGGTCGTTGTGCATGCGCTCGTGCCAGGTCATGCTCACGTGCACGGCGGGCACGCGAAAGGGCAGGGGCAGCACCTGCAGGGGCAGCGTTTCCTGCGATTGCATGGCCAGGTGTTCCGGCACGACCGCCAGCAGGCTGGACTTCGCCACCACACCGGGCAGCAGCGTGAGGCTGGACACCAGCAGCGCGACCCGCCGCGACTGGCCCAGCGCTTCCAGGGCCTCGTCCACGATCACCTCCATCGTGGCATGCACCACGGGCGGCGCGCCCCAGCGCACGTGGTCCGACTCGGTGAACTGCTTGAGGCTCAGGCTGCCTTGAACGTCGGGGTGGTCCTGGCAGGCGATGCACACCAGGCGCTGCGGGTACAGCGTCATCTGCCGCAGCTCCGACGGCGGCGTGCGCACGAAGGCCAATGCGAGGTCGAACTCGCCGTCGCGCAGGTACTCGGACAGGCGCCGGGGGTCGCCCGGGTGCACGGTGAAGCGCATGCGCGGCGCTTCCTGGCGGGCCACCGCCATCAGCTCGGGCAGCACCACCCGCGAGATGCCGTCCGAAGACATCACCTTCCAGCGCGAGGTCGATGCCGCCGGGTCGAACTGTTCGTCGGCAAAGCCGCGCCCTTCCAGGAAGTCCGTCATCTCGCGGATGCGGCTGACCAGTTCGAGCGCGCGCGGTGTGGGCTCCATGCCGGTGGTGGTCTTGACCAGCAGCACATCGCGGAACACCTCCCGCATGCGCGCGAGCGCCGCGGACATGGCCGGCTGCCCGATGTTCATGCGCTCCGCCGCCCGGGTCACATGGCGTTCTTCCACCAGGGCCTCGAGGTATTGCAGTTGCTGGAAAGTGAGGCGGTGCAGCCCGGTCATGTCGGCATTGTCTCCTGGTCCTGATCGACTGAGGCGAATGGCGTCATCGACGTCGGGCCATGGCGTCGGCCGTCGAAAGCCCATCCAATACGCAGCATATCAACGGAGACCCATCCATGACCACCCTGAGTACCCCAACGGCCCCTGCGGGCGCCCTGTCCCTCGAACAGATGAACCGCCAGCTGGCGAGCTTTCCCGGCTATCGCGTGGCGGAGCAGTCGCCGGCCGCCGCGCACCGCGACGCGGTGCTGCGCCTGTTCGGCGGCCCGCTGACGCCGCTGATGGCAAGCGCCGACGCCCAGGGCCGTTTTGCCCGCGCCGCGCTGTCCTGCCCGCCCACCGCCTGCACCGGCAAGCTGGAGCTGGCCCAGGGCGCACAGACGCAGCCCTGGCGCAACCCCGATGCCATCGAATGCGTGTTCTGCGTGGAAGGCCGCGTGGAAGTCCGCTACGGTCCCCAGCTGGCGAACCGCCTGACGCTGGGCCGTTTCGACATGGTTTCGATCCCGGCCAATGTGCGCCGCCAGCTCGTCAACGTCGGCGACGAGACCGCCCGCACCGTGAACGTGCTGAGCGTGGCACCACAAGGCCGCTACGACGCCGTGTTCGACGCCGCGCTGGCGCCGCAGGTCCCGCCCGCCGCCGCCGGCGCGCTGGGTGTGCGCTTCGACAGCGACGCCGGCGATGCGATCGATGCCGCGGTGCTCGAAGGCCGCGTGACGCGCTTCGAGACCCTGGTGCCCTACAAGAAAGACCTGAACCGCACCAGCGGCCTGCCGCCCGAGGCCACCGAAGCGCTGTCGGCCGGCAACGTGTTCCCGCTGATCGTGCCCGAGGGCCACATCGGCCGCTCGCGCACCGCGCCGATGTACGGCAACCAGGGGCTCTACATCTCGATCGCCGAATGCCGCGCCGGCACCGACGGCCCGCCGCCGCACGCCCATTCCGACACGCAGGAGTCGTTCTACGTGCTCGACGGCACCTTCGACATGTGCACCGGCTTCAAGAACGAAAGCGTGGTCAAGGTCCAGCCCAACGACCTGATCGCCATGCCCAACAAGGTCATGCGCACCTTCTGCAACACCACCGGGCGGCCCGCGCGCCTGCTGGTCATCATCCAGGGCCCCGACCGCATGAGCGACACGGTGTCTTTCTCCCGCGACATCGGGCAGGATTTCGCCAAGCGCTTCGGCCCCGAGACCATCGAGGCCTATTCCAAGATCCGCATGACCTTCGACGCCGAAGAGCGCGTTGGCATCTGATGCCCGCCTCACGGAACGAGTACAAAGAGACAACCATGAACCGACGAATTCTGCTGGCCACGGCCATCGCCTGCTCCGGCGCCGCCGCGCTGCCCTTCACCGCGTCCGCCCAGGACAAGTTTCCTTCCCGCCCGATCCGCCTCATCGTGCCGGCCGCGCCGGGCGGCAGCACCGACATGGGTGCGCGCATCGTGGCCAAGCTCATGGGCGAGTCGCTGGGGCAGCCGGTGGTGGTCGAGAACAAGGGCGGCGGCGGTGGCCGCATCGGCCCTTCGGAAGTGGCCCGCGCGCCGGCCGACGGCTACACGCTGCTCTACGGCAACAACATCGGCCAGGCCCTGCTGCCGGCCGTGGTGAAGACCCTGAGCTACGACCCCTTGAAGAACTTCGCGCCGGTCGGCGGCGCGTTCTGGTATTCCACCGTGATCGTGTGCAACCCCAAGGCCCCGTTCGACGACCTCAAGGGCATGATCGAGCACGCGAAGAAGAACCCGGGCAAGCTCAATGTGGCCACCGCCGGCCCCGGCAGCGGCAACCACTTCAGCAGCGAGCTGCTGAGCAGCATGGCCGGCATCCAGGTGTCGCATGTGCCCTACAAAGGCAATGCGCCGGCCACGCAGGACGTGGTGGCCGGGTTCGCCGACTGCATCCACATCGGTGAAGCCAAGCCCTACCTCGACACCGGCCGGCTCAAGGCCATCGCCACCACCGGCGTCAAGCGCGACCCTCGTTTCCCGCAGCTGCAGACGGTGGACGAACTCGGCCTCAAGGGCTTCGACGCCACCTGGTGGCAAGGGGTGTTCGCGCCCGCCGGCACGCCCAAGAACGTGATGGATGCGCTGTCGTCCGCGATGCGCAAGTCCATCGAAAACCCCAGCGTCAAGGAAGCGATGTTCGACGCCGGCTTCGTGCCCGAGTTCATGGCACCGGCCGAGGTCAATGCGCGCATCAAGAGCGACATGGTCAAGTTCCAGAAGATCGCCACCGACGCCAAGATCCACATCGACTGACAAGGTCATCCGCCTCCCATGAGCCATATGCATCCGGACGACATCCGCACGCTGTTCTCGCGTGCCATGTCGGATCTTTACCGCACGGAAGTGCCTCAGTACGGCAGCCTGTGCGACCTGGTCGCCCAGGTCAACGAGGCCGAGCTGGCCCGCAACCCCCGGCTGGCCCAGCGCCTGCGGCGCGACGGCCAGCTCGACCGCCTCGAAGTCGAGCGGCACGGCGCCATCCGCCTGGGCAGCGCGCGCGAGCTGGCCACCATCCGGCGGCTGTTCGCGCTGATGGGGATGCGGCCCGTGGGCTACTACGACCTCAGCGCGGCCGGCGTGCCGGTGCATTCGACGGCGTTTCGCCCGGTCACCGATGCCTCGCTCGACCACAACCCGTTCCGCGTCTTCACCTCCCTGCTGCGGCTGGAGCTCATCGCCGATGCGGCCCTGCGCCAGCGCGCGCAGGAGATCCTGTCGCGGCGCCAGATCTTCACGGCGCGCTGCCTGGCCCTGCTGGAGCAGGCCGAGCAGCAGGGCGGCCTGGCGGCCGGGGACGCGCGCGAGTTCGTGAGCGAGCTGATCCACACCTTCAAGTGGCACCACGAAGCCACCGTGGACCTGGCGACCTACCGCCAGCTGCGCTCTGCCCACGCGCTGGTGGCCGACATCGTGTGTTTCAAGGGACCGCACATCAACCACCTGACGCCGCGCACGCTGGACATCGACCAGGTGCAGCAGCGCATGCCCGGCGCCGACCTGGCGGCCAAGGACAGCATCGAAGGGCCACCGCGCCGCGCGGTGCCGGTGCTGCTGCGGCAGACCAGCTTCCTCGCGCTGGAGGAGCCCATCCGCTTCATCGGCGAGGCGGGCGACGGCACGCACACCGCGCGCTTCGGCGAGGTGGAGCAGCGCGGCTGTGCGCTGACCCGAAAGGGCCGGGCGCTGTACGACCAGCTGCTGGCGCAGGCCCGCTCGGGCGTGAAGAACGCCTTCGACGCCTTCCCGGACGACGTGCAGGCGCTGTTCCAGGACGGGCTGGCCTTTTTCCGCTTCGAGGTGGACGCCGCCCGGCTGGCGCAGACCGCGCCCCCGGCCGATGCCGAGTTGCCGCAGCTGGTCGCGGGCGGCTGGCTCGCCCTGACCCCCATCACCTACGAAGACTTCCTGCCGGTGAGCGCGGCGGGCATCTTCCGCTCGAACCTGGGCGAAGAGGTGCGCAGCAGCTACGACAGCCAGGGCCAGCAGGCGGCGTTCGAGCAGGCGCTGGGCAGCCCGGTGATGGACGAGATCGCGTTGTACGAGGCCGCGCAGGCGGCCTCCCTGGCGGCGTGCGAACGCCGCCTGCGCGCTGCGTGCGCCACGGGCAGCGTCGGATGACCCGGCCCGACATCGACACCGGTCTCGCCGATCGCCTGCGGGACCGGCTGGGTGAACGCGGCCTCGTGCTCGACCGCCCCGACATGGCGCCTTACGAGGCCTCCGCGCGCCACGGTTCGGGGCAGGCGCTGGGCGTGGTGCGTCCGGCCGACCTGGCGCAACTCGCCTGGGTGGTGCGCGAGCTGATCCACAGCGGCGCGCAACTGGTGCCGCAAGGCGCGGCGACCGGCCTGGTGGGCGCGGCCACGCCCACGGCGGATGGCACGCAGTGGGTGCTGTCCACGCAGCGCTTGCGCGATGTGCTGCACATCGACCCGGTCAACCGCAGCGCCACCGTGGCGGCGGGCTTTCGGCTGTCCGACGTCAACCGCGAAGCGCAGGCGCACGGCCTGTGCTTCCCCATCGATCTCGGTGCGGACCCGACCATTGGCGGCATGGTCGCCACCAACACCGGCGGGGCCCGGCTGATCCGCTACGGCGGCGTGCGCGAGAACCTGCTCGGCGTGCAGGCCGTGCTGGCCCATCCCGCCGGGCAGCTGGTCGGGGCCGACCGCAACCTGCGCAAGAACAACACCGGCCTGGACTGGGCGCAGCTGCTCTGCGGCAGCTTCGGTGCCTTCGGCATCGTGGGCCGGGCCACGATCAAGCTGCACCCCCTGCCGCAGCAGAGCGCCACGGCGCTGGTGGCGGTGGACTCCGCCGACACCGCCGTCGCCCTGGCGTGCGCGCTCGAACAGGACATGGGCGATTTCGTCAGCGCGTTCGAGGGCATGTCCCACGGCGCCCTGCAGGCGGTCGAGCGCCACCAGGGGCAGGGCGTGTTTGCGCAGACGCCGCCCTACGCGGTGCTGATGGAGGTCTCCAGCGCGGTGGCGCCGGGCCGCGGCCTGGACCTCGAAGGCATGCTCATGGCCTGGCTGGAAGGCCGGATGGAGCAGGGCGGCATCCTGGACGCCATCGTCGACAAGCCCGCGCAGCTCTGGCGCATCCGCCACGCGATCAGCGAGTCGGTGCAGTCGCAGGGGCGGCTGGTCGCGTTCGACGTGGCGGTGGCGCGCTCCGCGTTCGCCCCGTTTCGCGACGAGGCCCAGGCGCTCATCGAACAACACCTGCCCGGCGCGCGGCTCTGCGACTTCGGCCACATCGGCGACGGCGGCGTGCACCTCAACATGACGGTGCCCGACGACACCCAGGCGGCGCAGATCGAGGCCTTGCGCGAGGCCCTGTACGAAGCGGTGGTCGTGCGCTTCTCGGGCAGCTTCAGCGCCGAACACGGCGTGGGGCCCTACAACCAGCGCTTCTACGACCGCTTCACCGAAGCGCCGCTGCGCGGCCTGTGCTCGGCCCTGCAGCAGGCGCTGGACCCGGGCCTGCAGCTGGGCAACGTGCGGCTGGGCGAGGCGGCGCTGCCGGCCTGAGGAATCAGCCGGCCAGCGGGGGTGCGCACGAATGACGCAGCACCATTTCGGTCGGCATTTCGAGCATGCGGTAGGGCGCGCGTTCTTCGCCGTCCTCCCGCAACCGCTCCAGCATCATCTCCGCCGCCCAGCGGCCGCACAGCGCGATGTCCCAGCGCACGGCGGTGATGGCCGGCGTGCTCAGGCGCACCAGCTCGGTGTCGCCGATGCCGATGAGCGAGAGCTCGCGCGGGACCGACAGGCCCAGGGTGCCGACGGCCGACATCACACCGGCCAGCATCTGGGTGCCCAGGCAGATCACGGCGGTGGGCCGTTGCGCCTGCCCCAGCATGTGCTTGGTCGCGCTGAAGGCCATGTCGCCGCCCGAGGCTTCCAGGATCGCCTCCAGCGCCGGGTCGTATTCGATGCCGGCTTCCTGCAGCGCCTCGCGGTAGCCGGCCAGCCGCTCGCGGCCGGGCCGGATCGAGGCGCTGGGGGTCATCAGCGCGATGCGGCGATGGCCGAGCCCGATCAGGTGGCGCGTGGCCTCGTGCGCGCCCATGCGGTGGTCGGGCCCGACCGCATCGCCGATGCCGAGCAGATCGCGGTCGTGGAACACCACCGGCAGGCGCAGCGACTGCAGGGCCTGCAGCGTGCGCGGGTGCAGTTCGTCGGCGATGCCGGCGATGACGCCGTCCACCCGGCCCCGCCCGAACAGCTCCAGCAGCGCGACATCGCGCTCGGGCTGGCTCTTGTCGTTGGCCACGATGAGGAAGTAACCCTCGGCCTCCAGCCGCTCCTGCACCGCCGCGAGAAAACGGCCGTGCAGCGGGTTGGCCATGTCCGAGACGATGGCGCCCACGGTCATGGTGCGCTGCGTCTTCAGGCTCTGGGCCACGCTGTTGGGGATGTAGTTCAGCGCGCGGGCGGCCTCGAGCACCTGCTTGCGCAAATCGTCCGAGACCCAGTTCTTGCCGGTGAGCACGCGCGAGACGCTGCCGGGCGACACGCCTGCATGGCGCGCGACGTCGGAAACCGTGGGTTTTCGGGGCGAGGTCTCTTTCACGCCGGCGATTCTCCCACAGCTTGAAATTTACTGAAATCGATATGAGTTAACTTCAAAACAAGCCAGGGAATACCCTATAAAACGTGCCTAATATCGTTATTAGACTTCGTGCCATTCTCAGCCACTTCAGCCGCAGCGCATTTCCGACATGAAGACCATCACCCTGGGCAGCATCACCATCGACCGCGTCGTCGAATACGAAACCATTTTTCTGGACGCGGCGTGGATGTACCCCGCCGTCACGCCCGAGATGCTCGACCGCCACCAGGCCGAACTCGGCCCGGTGCTGATCCACCCCGAGACGAAGAAGCTCGGCCTGAGCTTCCACAGCTTTCTGATCCGCACGCGGGGCAAGAACATCCTGGTCGACACCTGCAACGGCAACCACAAGCACCGCGGCCCGCGCATGGCGTGGCAGCACCTGCTGGACTCGCCCGACTACCTGGGCAACCTGGCCAGGTTCGGCCTGCAGCCCAAGGACATCGACTACGTGCTGTGCACCCACCTGCACACCGACCACGTGGGCTGGAACACGCGGCTGGAGGACGGCCGCTGGGTGCCGACCTTCCCGAACGCCAAGTACGTCATGGCGCGCCAGGAGTTCGACCACTTCAACCGCCTGCACGCCGGCAAGCCCGACTACCCGGTGGGCCACGGCTCCTTCGCCGACAGCGTGTTGCCCATCGTCGAAGCCGGGCAGGTCATGTTCGTGGACATGGACCACCTGGTCGAAGGCACGCTGGACGACGGCGTCTGGCTGGAACCCACGCCAGGGCACACGCCGGGCCATGTGTCGATCCACGTCAAGGGCGGCGGGGTCGAGGCCATCATGACCGGCGACCTGATCCACCACCCGATCCTGTTCCTCGAACCCACGCTGGAGACGCAGCACAACTTCGACCAGGCGATGGCCAACGCCTCGAAGAACAAGGTCATCGAACGGCTCGCCGACACGCAGGACCTGCTGCTGACGGCGCATTTCCCCACCCCCACGGCCGGCCGCATCTGCTCGTGCAGCAGCGGCTTCCGTTTCCGCTTCCTCGACCAGTGAGCGCCACCACCATGAAACGACTCCAAGACAAGATCTGCCTGCTGATGGGCGGGGGCTCGTCCTTCCACGAGGGCGGCCTGAGCAACGGCCAGGCCGTCGCGCTCACCTTCGCCCGCGAAGGGGCTGCGCTGGCCGTGGTCGACAAGAACCTCGAGGCGGCGCAGGCCACAGCCGCGCAGATCGAGGCCGCCGGCGGCCGTGCCATTGCGCTGCAGGCGGACGTGAGCCGCCACGCCGACGTGAGCGCCGCCGTGGCCGCCACCCTGGAGGCCTACGGCCGCATCGACATCCTGCACAACAACGTGGGCATCGAGGTGCGGGGCGACGTGGTCGAGAGCAGCGAAGCGTCGTGGGACCTGGTGCACGACGTCAACCTCAAGAGCGTCTTTCTCACCTGCAAGGAAGTGATCCCCATCATGCAGCGCCAGGGCGGTGGCGCGATCGTCAACGTGTCTTCCACCGCCAGCCTCAAATGGAGCGCGCAGGCCTTCATCTCGTACAGCTCGTCGAAGGCAGCGGTGAACCACATGACGCGGGTCATGGCGCGCCAGTACGCGCACCAGAACATCCGCTGCAACGTGGTGGTGCCGGGCATGATCGACACGCCCCACATCCGCACGCTCTACAAGGACAAGACGGCCGAGGAGTTCGAGCAGATCATGGCCACGCGCAACGCGCGCTGTCCCATGGGCCGCCAGGGCACCAGCCAGGAGATCGCCAATGCCGCGCTCTTCCTGGCCTCCGATGAAGCGTCCTACGTCACCGGCGCCGTGCTGGTGGTCGACGGCGCCATGAGCATCTGAGGTGGACATGGAACTCCAACTGGCCAAAGACAAGGTGGTGCTGATCACCGGCGCCTCGCGCGAACGCGGCATCGGCCTGGCGACTGCCCGGCTGTTCGCCGAACACGGCGCCAAGGTCGCCATCCTCGACCTCGACGAAGGCGAAGCGAGCGCGGCGGCGCAAGGGCTTGGTGACGCGCACATGGGTGTGGGCTGCGACGTGACGGATGCGCAGGCCTGCCAGGCGGCGGTGGCCGCCGTCCTGCAACGCCACGGGCGCATCGACGTGCTGGTCAACAACGCCGGGCTCACGCAGCGCAAGGGCGTGCTCGACGTCACCGACGCGGACTACGAACTCGTGACCAGCGTGGTGCTCAAGGGCACTTTGCTCATGTCGCAAGCCGTGCTCCCCATCCTGCGCCGCCAGGGCGGTGGCAACATCGTGTGCGTGAGCTCGCTCTCAGCCCTGCAGGGTGGCGGTGTCTTCGGCGGCGCGCACTACTGTGCGGCCAAGGCCGGCGTGCTGGGCCTGGCGCGGGCCATGGCGCGCGAGTTCGGGCCGGACAACATCCGCGTCAACGCGGTCGCGCCGGGTCTCATCCTGACCGACTTCTCGCGCGGCGCGAACCCCGACTCGGCCAAGCACGAGCTGGCGCGCAGCTTCCCGCTGCGGCGCGTGGGCATGCCGGCGGACATCGCCGGCGCCTGCCTCTACCTGGCCAGCGACCTGGCGGCCTTTGTCACCGGCATCACGCTGGACGTCAACGGCGGCGCCTTCATCCGGCCCTGAGGAGCAGCGAATGGTCATCTCCCTCATCGTGGCCGGCCTCGCGCTCGGCAGCATCTACGCCCTGCTGGGCCTGTCCCTGGTGCTGGTGAACAAAGCCACCGACGTCGTCAATTTCGCCCAGGGCGAGATCGGCATGATCGGCGCCTTCACCGGCATGACCGTGCTGGCCGCTTCCGGCTGGCCGCTGCCCCTGGTGTTCGTGGTCGGCATGCTCAGCGGCGCGCTGCTGGGCATGTTCCTGGAGCGGGTGGTCATCCGCCCGCTGGGCGCCGCGCCGCACCTGAACCTGCTGATCGTGACGGTGGGCCTGTGGTTCATCTTCAACAGCGTGGCGGGCCTGATCTGGGGCTACGACCCCTACCGCTTTCCCTCGCTGCTGCCGGCCGAGCCGCTGGACCTCTTCGGGGCCAAGGTGCCGCCGAGCAGCCTGGGCATCGTGGCCGTGGCCTGCGTGGCCATGGTGCTGCTCTACCTGTTCTTCGAGCACACCCGCGACGGCATCGCGATGCGCGCGGCCAGCAACAACCCGCGCGCCGCGCGGCTGATGGGCATCCGCGTCGAGCGGGTGGCCGCGATCTCGTGGGCCGTGGCCTGCGGTCTCTCGGTGACCTCGGCCATGCTGATCGCGCCGGTCACCTTCCTGGACCAGCAAATGATGGTGCCGGTGATCCTCAAGGCGTTCGCCGGCGCCATCCTCGGCGGCTTCACCAGCCTGCCGGGTACCGTGGTGGGTTGCGTGCTGCTCGGCCTGGCCGAAACCTTCGTGGGCGCCTACCTCTCGGCCGCGCTCAAGGACGCCCTGGCCTTCACCCTGATCATCCTGGTGCTGATGGTCAAGCCCGCCGGCCTGTTCGGCCGCTCCATCCGAAAGAAGGTGTGACGTGATGCGCGCACTCAAACAACACGGGCTGGCCGGCCTCGCGCTGGTCGCCGCGCTGGTCGCGCCGCACGGCGTGGGCCCCTACGGCCACTACATCCTGGCCATGGTGCTGGTCTATGCCCTGGTGTGCATGAGCATGAACGTGCTCATGGGCATGGGCGGGCAGATCTCCATCGGCCACGCCGCGTTCTGGGCCATCGGCGCCTACACCAGCGCCGTGCTGGTCTCCAAGCTGGGCGCGCCGCTGCTGCTGGGCGTGCTGGCCGGCGGCGTGCTGGCCTTGCTGGCGGGCCTGCTCGTGGCGCTGCCGGCGCTGCGGGTCCAGGGCCACTACCTGGCGATCGCCACCCTGGGCTTCGCGCTGGTGGTGCACCAGATCCTCTACGAGTGGGACGCCGTCACCGGCGGCCGCTCGGGCATGCTGGTCACGCGGCCCTCGCTCTGGGGCATCGACCTCTCCAGCGACCTGAGCTACTACCACGTGGTGCTGGCGGTCTGCGTGCTCGCCGCCTGGCTCACGCACAACTTCCGCCAGTCGATGGACGGGCTGGGGCTGATGGCGCTGCGCATGAGCCCGACGGCGGGGCAGGTGATGGGCATCGGCCGCGCCCGCAGCCTCTTCGTGGCCTTCGGCATCAGCGCTTTCCTCACCGGCCTCTCGGGCGCGCTCTTCGGGCACCTGATCGGCCAGCTGAGCACCGACTCGTTCACGCTCACCGTGTCGCTGAGCTTCATGACGGCGGCGGTGGTCGGCGGCATGAACAGCGTGGCCGGCGCCATCCTGGGCGGGCTGTTCCTGGCGCTCGCGCCGGAGCTGCTGCGCAGCCTCAAGGACGCGCAGAACATCGTCTACGGCCTGATCCTGATCGGCTTCATGCACTTCCTGCCCGGCGGCATCGCCTCGCTGCCGCAGCGCCTGGGCGAGCTGTGGCGCCACCTGCGCGAGCGCCGCGCCGCCGGCGAAGAGGCCGCTGCCGTGCCCCGGCAGAAAGGCGGTGTCGCATGAAAGAAGGTTTGAAGATCCGCGGCCTCTCGCTGTCCTTCGCCGGCCTCAAGGCGCTGGAGGACGTGAGCTTCGACGTGCCGCCGGGCGCCATCGTCGGCCTGATCGGGCCCAACGGCGCCGGCAAGAGCTCGCTGCTCAACTGCCTGAGCCGGCTCTACACGCCCAACCAGGGGCAGCTGCACTACCAGGGCGTGAACCTGCTGGAGCAACCGGTGCACCGCCTGGCGGCGCTGGGCATCATGCGCACCTTCCAGAACCTGGAGATGTTCCCCGAAGCCAGCGCGCTGGACAACGTGCTCACCGGCAGCCTGTTCCGCCACCGCGTCGGCCTGCTGTCGCAGCTGCTGACCCTGCCGCGCGCGCGCCGGGCCCATGCCCGCGCCCGCGAGGAGGCGCGCTCCTTTTTGGGCAAGGTGGCGCTCGAGCACCTCGCGGACACGCCGGTGGGCGAGCTCGCCTTCGGCACGCAGAAGAACATCGAGCTGGCCCGCGCGCTGGCCGGCCAGCCCTCGCTGCTGCTGCTCGACGAGCCGGCGGCCGGCATGAACCCGCAGGAGTCGCAGTGGCTGGGCGAGCGCATCCGCCGCATCCGCGACGAGCTGTCCACCAGCGTACTGCTGGTCGAACACGACATGCGCCTGGTGATGAGCGTGTGCGAGCACATCGTGGTCCTGGTGCAGGGCCGCAAGGTGTTCGAGGGCACGCCCGCCGAAGTGCGCTGCCATCCGCTGGTGATCGAGGCCTACCTCGGGGAGGAAGAACATGCCGCTGCTTGAAGTACGGGGTTTGCGCGCGCGCTACGGCGGCATCCGGGCGCTCATGGGCATCGACCTCGATGTCGAGAAAGGCGACGTGGTCTCGCTGCTCGGGGCCAACGGCGCCGGCAAGTCCACCCTGATGGCGGCCATCACCGGCGTGATGACCAAGGGGGTGGAGGGCTCGATCCGGCTGGACGGCAAGGAGATCCTGGGCCTGGGCGCGGACAAGGTGGTGCGCGAGGGCGTGGCGCTCTCGCCCGAAGGGCGCCAGCTCTTCGGTGACCTCACCGTCGCGGAGAACCTCAGGATGGGCGCCTACACGCGGCGCGACAGCGCCGGCATCCAGGCCGACTGGGACCGCGTGCTGCACATCTTCCCCCGCGTGAAGGAGCGGCTGTCGCAGCTCGCGTCCACCCTCTCGGGCGGCGAGCAGCAGATGGTGGCCATCGGCCGCGCGCTGATGTCGCGGCCCCGGCTGCTGCTGCTCGACGAGCCCTCGCTGGGCCTCTCGCCGCGCTTCGTGCAAGACATCATGAAACTGATCAGGCAGATCAACGAGCAGGGCACCACGGTGCTGCTTGTCGAGCAGAACGTGCGCCAGGCCCTCCATATCTCCAACCGCGCCTACGTGATGGAGAAGGGCGCCATCCAGATGTCCGGGGAGGCGGCCACCGTCGCGCGCGATCCCCGTGTCTTGTCAGCGTATCTCGGTGCCGATTGAGCACCTCTTAACCCCCACCCCAGGAGACAACATGCAACGCAGAAACTTCACCAAGCTGGCCATCGCGGCCGCCGCCACCTTCACCGCGCTGTCGGCCCATGCCGAGCCGGGCATCAGCGACAAGGAGATCCGCCTGGGCGGCATCCTGCCGCTGCAAAGCGGCCTGTCGGCCGGCGCCACCCAGTACCGCGACGGCCTGGACGCCTACTTCAAATGGGTCAACGCCAACGGCGGCATCCACGGCCGCAAGATCGTCTGGGGCGCGGAGAACGACTCCTACAACCCGCAGCAGGCGGTGGCCGCCGCCAAGAAGCTGGTGGACCGCGACGAGGTGTTCGCCATCGTCGGCACGCTGGGCACCACCAACACCCTGGCCATGCTGCCCTTCCTCAAACAACGCGGCGTGCCGCTGCTCGGCCCGCTGGGCAGCCACCCCAACATCAACGAGCCGGAAGACCGCAACGTCTTCCCCATGTCGCCCCTGGGCCCGCTGCACGGCCGTTCGCTGGCCCAGTTCGCCAACGAGAACCTCAAGGCGAAGAAGATCGCGGTGTTCTACCAGGACGACCAGTACGGCAAGGAGCTGCTGGCCGGCGCGAAGAAGTACGCGGCGGACAACGGCATGACCGTGGTGGGCGAGGCGGTGTACGTGCCCAGCGACGTGGACGTGAGCGCCCAGGTGCTGGCCCTGAGCAAGACGCAGCCCGACGCGGTGCTGATGGCCGTGATCCCCAAGCAGGGCGCGCTGTTCCTGCAGGGCGCGCAGCGCATCGGCTTCAAGTCCGCCTTCCTGGCGCCGCAGCTCATGGCCGACCCGGTGGCGCTGCAGCTCGCGGGCGAGGCCATCAACGGCCTCTACATGAACGTGTACGTGGCGCACGAATCCATGACCACCCCGGCGGTGAAGGAAGCGCAGGAAATCCTCGCGAAGTACGCGCCGCAGACGCCCCCGGGCTACTGGGCCTTCGCCGGCATGTCGGGCGCCAAGATGTTCCACCTCGCCGCCCAGAAGGTGGGCAAGGACCTCACGCGCGAGAAGCTGCTCGCCCAGCTCAACGCCACCGGCCGCTTCCCCACCGGGCTGGTGCCACCGGTCAACTACACCGAGGCGCGCCGCTCCGGCCCCGAGTCGTTCGGCTACGCCCGATGGGAGGCCGGCAAGGTGACGATGATCAAGACCTGGGCGGAGTGAGCACATGAACCACGCGCTTCGTTCATTCCGGCGGGCCGCCGTGCTCGCGGCGCTGGCCGCCGTCGGCGCGGCCCAGGCGCAGGACGCCGGGGATTTCCCCCGGCAGCCCATCCGCATCGTGACCGGCTCGTCGGCCGGCAGCGGCAGCGACATCGTGGCCCGCTACCTGGGCATCAAGCTGACGCCGCTGCTCGGCCAGCCCATCATCGTGGAGAACAAGCCGGGCGCCGCCGGCACCATCGGCACGCTGTACGTCGCGCGGGAAAAGCCCGACGGCTACACCCTCACGGTGGGCGGCGCCTCGACCCACATGCTGAGCGCCGCGCTCAACCCCAAGCTGGGCTACGACCCGGTCAAGGACTTCGCCACCATCGGGCAGATCGGCACGGCCGGCATCCTGCTCATCGCCAACAAGAACTTCCCCGGCAACGACCTGAAGGACATCGTCGCGATGGCCAAGGGCAAGCCGGAGTCGGTGCAGTACGCCAGCTGGGGCAACGGCTCGACCGGGCAGTTCTGCGGCGAGGTGTTCAGCCAGCTCGCGGGCGTGAAACTGCTGCACGTGCCGTACAAGAGCATTCCCCAGGTGATCACCGACGTGGAAGCCGGCCACATCCAGCTGGGCTTCTCGGACATCTCGTCCGGCACGGCCTTCGTCAAGGCCGGCAAGGTCAAGGGCATCGCCACCTGCGGCTCGCGCTCGCCGGCCCTGCCCAACGTGACGAGCTATTCGGACCAGGGCATTCCCTTCGACCGCACCTTCCGCTGGGGCCTCTATGCGCCCAAGGGCACGCCCAGGCCGGTGGTCGACAAGCTGGCCGCCGCGCTCAAGAACGTGCTGGAGCAACCGGAGGTGGTGGCCAAGCTGCTCGAACTCGGCATCACCGCCGCGTTCACACCGGGCGAAGAAATGGCGGCGGTGACGGCGCGCGACATCGAAGCCTGGAAGGCGGTCGCCAAGGACGCCAACCTGAAGGCGGACTGAACCCGTGGCGCGCTCGACACCCCGCCACGTGGGCCTGATTGGCCTGGGCCTGATGGGGCGGGGCATGGGGCTGAGCCTGTTGCGCGCCGGTTTCGCGCTCACCGTCCTGCCCCACCGCCAGCGCGCGGTGGCCGACGAACTGATCGCCGCCGGCGCGCGCGAGGTCGCCTCGCCGCGGGAGGTGGCCAGCGCCAGCGATGTCGTGGTGCTGTGCCTGCCGGGCCAGGAAGCGGTGAACGAGGTGCTGCTGGGCCGCGACGCGCTGGTGGCGGGGGCGCGGCCCGGATTGCACGTGCTCGAATGCTCCACGCTCACGCCCGACGCCGGCGTGCGGTTGCATGGCGCGGCGAGCGCGCACGGTGTGCGCCTCGTCGATGCGCCCTTGACCGGCGGGCCGCGCGAGGCGATGGCCGCGCGCCTGCACGCGCTGGTGGGGGGCGAGAGCGATGCCGACGCCGACTTCGTCTCGCCCGTGCTCGCCGCCTTCTGCCAGCGGCAGCACCGGTTTGCCGGTGTGGGCCAGGGCTACGCCGCCAAGCTGGTCAACAACCTGCTGGCGTTCGCCCACCTCACGGCCGTGGCCGAGGCGATGACGGTGGCCGCCAAGGCCGGCCTGGACATCGAGACGCTGACGGGCGCGATCGAATGCTCGGGCGGGCAGAGCCGCTGCCTGAGCGGGCTCGCGCCCTGGCTGTCGGGGCGCGGCGAAAGCCGCTCCATCGTCACGCTGCGCACGGCGGCCAAGGACGTGGGCTACTTCTGCCAGTTCGCGGGCGCGCTGGGCGCCCTGGGCCCGGTGGCCTCGCAGGTGAACAGCCGCCTCGCGGACGCTTTGGCCGAAGGGCTGGGCGACGCGTTGACCCCCCGCTACGTGCAGCTGGTGGCTGCGCGGGAGGGGGTGACGCTGCCAGGGAATTCCTGAACTTTGTTTTCAAGAGGACACGCATGGATCTGTTGATGAGGGGAAAGCGCGCGCTGGTGACTGGCGCCACCGCGGGACTGGGCCGGGCCATTGCCATCGAACTGGCCGCCGAAGGGGTTGACGTGGCCGTGGTGGGGCGCAGGCCTGAGCTGCTCGACACGGTGGCACAGGAAGCGCGGTCGCGCGGGGCGGCGCGCCAACTGCAGATCTGTGCCGACCTCTCCGGGGAGGGCGCGCCTGACACCGTCGCGTCGACCGTGCGGGCCTCGTGGGGCGGCGTCGACATCCTGGTGAACTGCATGGGCGTGAGCCGCCAGGTCGCGCTGTCCACACCGGACAGCGAATGGGAGGCGGTGATGACCTTGAACTGGACGCGGCATCGCCAGCTGACCTCGCTCTTGCTGCCGGGCATGCAGGCGCGCGGCTGGGGCCGGATTGTCAACGTCACCGGCAAGAACGAGGCCAGCGGTCTCAATGCCACGGTGGTGGCGAAAGCCGCTGTGAATGCCTGGTCGAAAGGGCTCTCGGACCTGGTCGCGGCGGATGGCGTCACCGTCAATTGCGTTGCGCCCGGGCGGCTGGATTCCGAGCAGATGCGCCGGATCTACCCGGCGGATCGCCGCAAGGAAGTTGAAAACGCGGAGATCCCCATGCGGCGGTTCGGCGAGCCGGAGGAGCTCGCCTGTCTGGTCGCCTTTCTGGCCTCCGCGCGCGCGAGCTACATCACCGGCACACTGAGCCATGTGGACGGTGGTGCGCGCCGCTACATGTTCTAGCGCCTGCGGCTCAGCGTACCGAGACCCGCTCGGGCACGGGTCTTGCGCGAAGACCTGGTCCGCTGAGCGTCAGCCGCCGCGCGCCATCGCCAACACCGCGCGCGCCTGCGCCGCATCGGCACCCGGGGTGTCGCTCGTCCAGGCGACGAAGCTGTCCGGGCGCACCAGCACCAGGCGCGCTTCGTAGCGCGCGGCCTCGCCGGTCCTGCTGTCTTCCACCACGTCGAGCGGCAGCTTCAGGGCCGCCGCCGCGTCGCGGAAGGCCTGCACCTCGTCGGCACCGGCGTCCAGCGCGATCAGCGTGAAACCCGGCCCGAAGGCTTCGTACACGTTGCCGCCGCTGGACAGCACCGCCGGGGCGATGTGGTGACCGGCACTGGCGACGAACCGGTGCGAGCCCACCGAGCTCGGGCCCTTCCCACTGCCGTTGGCTTGCACCACCGGCGAGCCTTCGTAGTTCGGCTCGAACGCATGCACCTCGCCCACCGCGCCTTTCGCGCGCGCTTGCCAGGCCTCGTCGAACGCGGCCTGGTTCACCGCCGGGTCGTGCGTCTCCAGGAACGCGCGGTCGGTGTCGATCGACTTGGCGATGAAGTCCTTGATCGTCGAGCCGAACACCGGGCGGCGCTCCGCGTCGTACGAGTCGAGCAGCGGCTCGCCGCCCCAGCCCTGCAGCGTGGCGGCCAGCTTCCAGCCCAGGTTGCGCGCGTCCTCCAGGCCCGAGTTCACGCCATAGCCCCCGTAGGGCGGGTGGCTGTGGGCGGCGTCGCCCGCGATGAACACGCGCCCCTGGCGGTAGCGGTCGGCCAGCATGAAACGCAGGTCCCAGAAGCCGATGTGCTCGAACTCGACCTCAAACGGCGCACCCACCGCCTCGTGCAGGTAGGCCGCGAAGTCGAAGTTGTCCTTGGTGGTGCCGGGCGGCACCGGGGCATGGAAGAACCAGGTGCTGCCCAGGTCCACGCGGCCGAAGAATTTCCAGTAGCCCTTCAGCTCGGGCTGCAGCACGTTGTAGTAGGACTTGCCGGGGTAACGCTTGAGCAGTTCGTGCAGTTCCGTGGACTTGAACACCAGCAGCACCATCATGCGGTCGTGGTCCGTGCGGCTCTGGGTCATGCCGGCCTTGTCTCGGATCACCGAGCGCGCGCCGTCGCAGCCCACGGCATAGGCCGCGCGCAGCTGCCGCCGGCCCGAGCCGCCGCGCTCCACCACGCTCACCGTGACGCCGTCGGCGTCCTGCTGCACGTCCTCGGCTTCCCAGCCGAACAAGGTGTGCACGCTGGGCAGCTCCGCCACGCGGCGGCGCAGCACGGCCTCGGTGGCGTACTGGGGCAGGCGCTCGTTGCCGGTGAAGTAGTAGGGCTTGACCAGGTCGCGCTGCAGCCAGTCGTAGTGCGGCCCCAGCAGGGTGCCGTAGGCCGTCAGGCCGCCGATGCCGTACTCCGGCGGAATGGTGCGCGCGGCGCGCAGCGCCGGCTCCGCGCCCCAGGCGTGGAAGTGCTCCATGGTGCGCTGGGTCAGGTTCTGGCCCTTGGGAATCGGTTGCGGTTGCGGGTAGCGCTCCACCACCACGCAGCGCACGCCGCGCTGGCCCAGCTCGATCGCCAGACCCATGCCCACCGGGCCGCCGCCCACGATGACCACCTCGGTGTCGATGGTGCCGGCTTTGCTGTTGTGATTGCTCATGGGGTTGTCTTACTCGGCGGTGATGCCTTGGGCCTTGATCAGGGATGCCCAGCGCTGGGCGTCGGCCGCCATCAGTTTCTGGAACGCTTCGGGGGTGGAGTGGGCGGGCGTCATGCCCTGGGTCTCGAACGCGGTGGCCAGCGCGGGCTGCGCCAGGATCTCCTGCAGCTCCTTGTTCAGGCGGTCGATGATCGGGCGCGGCGTGGCCGCCGGGGCCAGCACGCCGTACCACATGTCCACGTTCAGGTTGCCGATGTTCAGGCTGCCCAGCGGCGGCACGTCGGGCAGCAGCGGGTTCGCCTGGCTCGAGCTGATGGCCAGCGCCTTGAGCTTGCCAGCCTTGATGTGCTGCAGCGCCACGTGGATCGGCAGGAACATCAGTTCGATCTGCCCGCCCAGCAGGTCGGTCACGGCCGGGGCCGTGCCCCGGTAGCCGATGTGCGTGATGGAAATCTTCGCGCGGTTCTTCAGCAGCTCCATGGCCAGGTGGTGCGGCGTGCCGGCGCCCGGCGAGCCGTAGTTGAGCGCACCGGGGCGGGCGCGGGCGCGCTCCAGCAGGCCCTGCAGCGAGTCGATCTTCGTGCCGGGGTGGGTCACCAGCAGCAGCTGGCCCCAGCTGGTGAGCGAGACGGTGGCGAGGTCCTTGACCGGGTTGAAGCCCGCGTTCGGGTAGAGCGCGGCGTTCATCACCAGGGTGTTGACGCTCACCAGCAGCGTGCTGCCGTCCGGCGCGGCGCGCACGACCTCCAGGGTGCCGATGTTGCCGGAGGCGCCGGCCTTGTTCTCGACGAAGAACGGCCGCTTCAGGCGCTCCGCGAGCTGCGGCGCGATCTGGCGCGCGATCAGGTCGATGCCGGTACCCGGCGTGAAAGGCACCACCAGGCGGACCGGGCCGGTGGCGGCGTCCTGCGCCCGCACGAAAGGCGCGGCCAGCGCGGCCATGCCACCGAGCACGAGGTGGCGGCGAAAGCGGGACGGCGGGGAAACGGTGTGAGAGGAATGCATGGCCTTGTCTCCATTGAATGAGGGAGAATTACAGCAACACCTTTGACATTCATCAAACGGAAGATTTTGAAGAACTCTTCAAGAAAACTGATCAATGTGGGCAGCCGCCAGCTCCAGGCCTTTCTGGAGATCGGCCGCCTGCGCAGTTTTGCCAAGGCCGCCGAGCAGGTGCACCTGTCGCCCTCGGGCATGAGCATGCTGGTCAAGGAACTGGAAGAGCAGGTCGGCGCGCGCCTGTTCGACCGCACCACGCGCTCCGTCACGCTGACCGACGCCGGGCGCCGCCTGCAGCCGGTGGCCGAGCGCATCGTGGCCGAGCTGCGCGACATCGAAGACGTGATCGGCGGCAGCGAAGCCGCCGTGCGCTCGCGCATCGACGTGGCGGCCACACCCATGGTGTCGGCCAGCCTTCTGCCGGAGGTCATCAGCGGCTTCAACCAGAGCCATCCGCAGGTGCAGGTCCACCTGGCGGACGTGGACGTGAGCGTCGTGCGCCAGCGCATCCTCGAAGGCGAGGCCGACATCGGCCTGGGCTTCTTCATCAAACCCGCTGTGGGCCTGCTGCGCCAGCCGCTGTGCAAGTTCCGGCTGATGCGCATCAGCCCGCCGGGCACGGGCGATGGCGGCCTCGGGCCCAGCCAGACCTGGGCCAGCCTGGCGGACCTGCCGCTGATCAGCCTGCCGGTGGACAACCCCATTCAGGCCGTGATCGAAAAACACCTGGAGCGCATCGGGCGCGCGCACGAGGAGCGCCCGCGCATGAACCTGATCGGCACCCTGATCGCCATGGTGCGCGCCGGCCGGGGCCATGCCATCGTGCCGTCCTTCGCGCTGGAAGACTGCCTGCGCCAGGGCCTCAAGGTGGCCATGCTGAGCAACCCCACGGTGCACATCGAGCTGCATGTGGTGTCGCTGCGCGGCACGCAACCCAAGCTGGCGGCGACCGCGTTTGCTGCCGCCGTGAAGAAGGCGGCGTCGCGCGTTCGGGGTTAGACCTTGTGCCGCGCCACCTGGCGCAGCGCATCGAGCAGGCCGTCCACCGCCGCGAAGCCGCTCGCGTCCTTGCGCCAGTACATGGTCATGGCGCTGGCCGTCTCCAGCTGCAGCGGCAGGCGCTTGAGCATCTTCCAGCGCTCGGGCAGTTCGATGGCGCGCTCGGAGACCACGGCCACCATGTCGCTTTCGGCCACCAGCGCGATGGTGGCGAGCAGGGAGTTGGACTGCACGCTCGCGGTCGGGATGGCGCGGCCGGCGGCCGAGAGCGCCGATTCGAGCAGGTCGCGCGCGGGGATGTCGCGCGTCCACACCACCCAGCGCTGCGCCAGCAGGTGCGACCACTGCAGGGACTTGCGCCGGGCCAGCGGGTGGTCCGGGCGCACCGCGAAATGCAGCCGCTCTTCGTACAGCACCTCCGAGGCGATGCCGGGGTCGTGGTACTTGGCCGCCGGGCGGCCCACCGCGATGTCGATCTCGCGCTGCGTGAGCTGCTGGAACAGCCGGTCCATCGGCGCCTCGACCAGTTCCACGCTCGCGTTGGGCATGCTGGACAGCAGCGAGAGCACCGCCTGCGGCACCACGCCCGCGATGGTGGCGCCGGAGGCGCCGATCACGGCGCGGCCGCTGCCGCCGCTGCGCAGCGCCGACATCTCTTCCCGAGCCCGGTCGAGTTCGTTGCCGATGTGCACCGCGAACTCGCGCAGGATGCGGCCATGGGCGGTGGGGCGAAGCCCGCGCGCGTGGCGCTCGAACAGCGTGAGGCCGATGTCGGCCTCCAGCTCCTTGAGCCACTTCGAGAGCGCGGGCTGTGTCATGTTCAGCCGCTCGGCCGAGTGGCTGATGTTCTGCGTCTCGGCCAGGCTGACCAGGATCTGCAGGTGCCGAAGGCGCAGTCGATTCGTCCAGTCCATGGGCCGTCCTGCTATGTCCTGAAAGTTATGGATGAGAGCAATTTCTCATTTTACGTGGCATGGCATCGGGTCAATACTCGAAGCCTTCAAGAACAGGAGACAAGACCATGATCCGCCGACACCTCGTGGCGGGCATCGCGCTTTGCGCCGTTGCCCTTGCCGCACACGCCCAGGACAACTACCCGTCCAAGCCCATCAAGTTCGTCGTCGGCTATTCGCCCGGTGGCTCCAACGACATCCTCGCTCGCATCATCGCCAAGCGCGTGGGCGACAGCCTGGGCCAGCCGGTGGTGGTGGAGAACCGCCCCAGCACCGGCGCCATCGTGGGCGCGGTGGTGACCAAGCAGGCCGCACCCGACGGCTACACGCTGATGATCGGCGCCAGCGGCCCGCTGGTGATCAACGCCGCCACCTACTCGAACCTGCCGTACTCGCCGCAGAAGGACTTCATCCCGATCTCCACGATCGCGACCTTCCCGCTGATCGTCTCGGTCAAGGCGGACTCGCCGTTCAAGTCCATGCCCGACCTGGTGAAGTTCACCAAGGAAAACCCGCAGCTCTCCAACTACGCCTCCAGCGCCTCCACCTTCCAGCTCGCCACCGAGCTGCTGAAGGAGCGCACCGGCATCCAGTCGCAGCACGTGCCCTACAAGGGCAGCGGCGATTCCATGAAGTCCGTGGCTGGCGGCGAGACCACCTTCAGCATGCTCGACCCGGGCCCGGCGGCCGGTGCCATCCACGGCAAGCTGGTGCGCGGCCTGGCCGTGTCGTCCGACGTGCGCAACCCGTCCTTCCCCGACATCCCCACGCTCAAGGAGCAGGGCATCGACCTCAGCATCCAGTTCTGGATCGGCCTGTTCGCACCCGCCGGCACGCCCGCACCGATCGTGAAGCTGCTGGAGCGCGAAGTCGCCAAGGCGGTGCAGCACCCGGAGACGCTCAAGAGCATGGCCCAGCTGGGCCTGACGCCCGCCTCCAGCACCTCGGAAGCCTTCACCCGCCAGATCGCGCAGGAGATCCCCACCTGGACCGAGGTGGCTCGCAAGAACAACATCAAGGCGGACCAGTGAGCATGAGCGAGACGGTCTACCGCGCGCCGCGCCTGTTCATCGGCGGGCAATGGCGCGCCGGCAGCGCGGACACGCGCAGCGCGGTGATCAACCCCGCCACCGAGGCGGTGCTCGACGAGCTGACGCACGCCTCGGCGCGCGACCTCGACGATGCGCTCGCGGCGGCGGCGCAGGGTTTCAAGGTCTGGCGCGCCACGCCGGCGGCGACCCGCCAGCGCATGCTGACGCAAGGGGTGCAGAACCTGCGCGCGCAGCGCGAGGTCATCGCGCGCCTGCTGACGCTGGAGCAGGGCAAGCCCCTGCCCCAGGCGCGCATGGAAGTGGACGTGGCCGCCGACATGGTGCAGTGGTACGCCGAGCAGGCCAAGCGCGTGTACGGCCGCATCCTGCCGGCGCCGCAGCCCGGTGCCGACTACGAGGTGCGCAAGGAGCCCGTGGGCCCCTGCCTGCTGATGTCGCCCTGGAACGTGCCGGTGATCCTGGCCGCGCGCAAGCTCGGCGGTGCGCTGGCGGCGGGTTGCTCCTGCATCCTCAAGCCGCCCGAGGAAACCCCGGCCTCGGTCGCGAAGATGGTCGAGTGCTTCATCGAAGCGGGTGTGCCCGACGGCGTGATCAACCTCGTCTTCGGCGTGCCGGCCTTCGTGTCCTCGCACCTGATCGCGTCGGACGTGATCCGCAAGGTCTCCTTCACCGGCTCGGTGGCGGTGGGGCAGGGCCTGGCCCGCCTGGCCGCGCCCGGGCTCAAGCGCCTCACGCTGGAGCTGGGCGGCCACTCGCCGGTGATCGTGTTCGACGACGCCGACGTGGAGGCCGCAGCGCGGCAGCTGGTCGCGGCCAAGTTCCGCAACGCCGGCCAGCTGTGCCACGCGCCCACGCGCTTCTTCGTGCAGCAGGGCGCCTACGCGCGCTTCGTCGATGCCTTCGCCTCGGCGGCCTCGGCGCTGCGCGTGGGCGACGGCATGGCCGACGGCACCGACATGGGGCCGCTGGCCAACGGCCGGCGCCTGGGCGCGATCCGCGAGCTCGTCGAGACGACGCGCACCGAGGGCACGCTGGTGGCCGGTGGCGAGCGCGTGGGCGAGCAGGGCTACTTCCACCAACCCACCGTGTTCGCCGACGTGAGCCCCGACGCCAAGGCCATGCGCGAAGAGCCCTTCGGCCCGGTCGCGCTGATCCGTGCCTTCGACACGCCCGCGCAGGCCGTCGAGCTGGCCAACGCCACGCGCTACGGCCTGGGCTCCTACGTGTTCACCGACTCCGCGCGCCTGCAGCGCCAGATGATCGACGACCTGGCGGTGGGCAGCGTGGCCATCAACAGCACCGTCGTGACCGTGGCCGAAGCGCCGTTCGGTGGCGTGCGCGACAGCGGCTACGGCTACGAGAGCGGCGAAGAGGGCCTCGACAGTTATCTCCACACCAAGTTCGTCAACCGCAGCTATTTCGCATGAGCCTCGTTTCTCCGCCCCCTTTCACCGTTCGCGACGGCGTGTACGACGTGCTGCGCCAGTTCGGCGTGGACACCATCTTCGGCAACCCGGGCTCGACCGAGCTGCCCATGTTCCGCGACTTCCCCAGCGACATCCAGTACGTGCTGGGCCTGCAGGAAGCCGTGTGCGTGGGCATGGCCGACGGTTATGCCCAGGCCAACGGCAAGGTCGGTGTCGTCAACCTGCACTCGGCCGCCGGTGTCGGCCACGGCATGGGCAACCTCTACACCGCGTTCAAGAACCGCACGCCGCTGGTGGTCATCGCGGGCCAGCAGTCGCGCTCGATCCAACCGCTGGACGCCTACCTGGCTTCCGAGCGCGCCACCGAGCTGCCGCAGCCGTACGTGAAATGGAGCATCGAGCCCGCGCGCGCGCAGGACGTGCCCCAGGCCATCGCCACCGCCTGCCGCC
This sequence comes from Hydrogenophaga sp. GW456-12-10-14-TSB4, assembly GCF_059424305.1. Lineage (NCBI taxonomy): Bacteria > Pseudomonadati > Pseudomonadota > Betaproteobacteria > Burkholderiales > Comamonadaceae > Hydrogenophaga > Hydrogenophaga sp. GW456-12-10-14-TSB4. Next base: position 52,718 of record NZ_JBWKZH010000021.1, read on the forward strand.
GCGCGCTGCAGGCACCCTGCGGGCCGGTGCTGGTCTCCGTGCCCTCGGACGACTGGGACCAGCCCGCCGAGCCGGTGCCGCCCCGCAGCGTGAGCCGGCGCACCGCGCCCGAGCCGCAGGCCGTCGCGGCGCTGGCGCAAGCACTTGCCGCGTGCGAGCGGCCGGTGTTCGTGACGGGCGCGGAGGTCGATCGATCCGGCGCGTGGCACGACATCGTGGCGCTGGCCGAGCGCCACGGCGCCAAGGTGTTCAACGCGCCCATGTCGGCGCGCGCGGGTTTCCCCGAAGACCATGCGCTGTTCCACGGCTTCCTGCCGGCGGTGAAGGCGCAGATCGTGCAGAAGCTGGCCGGCCACGACCTGATCCTGGTGGTGGGCGCGCCGGTGTTCACCTACCACGTCGAAGGCGAGGGCGCGCACATCCCCGAGGGCGCCACGCTGTGGCAGCTCACCGAAGACCCCGACGCCGCCGCGCGCACGCCGGTGGGCACCTCGGTGGTGGGCGACGTCGCCCTGGCGCTGCAGGCGCTGCAAGGCGCGCAGCCGCAGCGCCTCCGCACCGCGCCGCCGGCCTGGGTGCGCGAAGCGCGCGCCGAGCCGGGCGCACCGATCCAGGTGGCTTACCTCCTGCAGACCATCGCCGAACTGCGCTCGCCCGACGACGTGATCGTGGAAGAGGCCCCCACCGCCCGCGTGGTGATGCACCAGCACCTGCCCATCCTGAAGCCGCGCAGCTTCTTCACCATGGCCAGCGGCGGCCTGGGCCACAGCATGCCGGCCGCCGCCGGCATCGCGCTGGCCTGGCGCGAGCGCCGCGTGATCGCCATCATCGGCGACGGCTCCAGCATGTACTCGATCCAGACGCTGTGGACCGCCGCGCAGCTGGGCCTGAACATCACCTTCGTCGTCGTCAACAACCGCCGCTACGGCGCGATGAAACGCTTCGGCGGCGTGCTTGGCTTCCCGGCCGGTGCCGTGCTGCCGGGCACCGACCTGCCGGGCCTCGACTTCGTCGCGCTGGCGCAAGGGCATGGGGTGCCCGGCGAACGCGTGGAAGCCGCCGACCAGTTGCACGCGGCCCTGAAGTCGGCCCTCGCCTCGACCGGACCCTCGCTCGTGGAAGTGCGGGTCGCCTGAACAACACCACCAGGAGACAAAAGACGATGAACACCAATCTTCCGCGCCGAACCTTCGTGGGCGCCGCCCTCGCCGCCGGCGCCGCGCCGCTGGCCTTTGCCCAGACCGGTCCCTACCCGAACCGGCCGATCCGCATCTTCGTGGGCTACGCCGCCGGCGGCGCGGTGGACACCATGGCGCGCATCGTCTCGCAGCGCCTGGGCCCGCTGCTGGGCCAATCCGTGATCGTGGAGAACCGCGCCGGGTCCGCCGGCCTGCTGGCCGCCGACACCGTGGCCAAGGCGCCGGCCGACGGCTACACCCTGCTGCACGGCGAGAGCGCCCTGCTGATCGCGCCGCAGCTGCAGAACCAGACTTCTTCGCTGGACCCGATCAAATCGCTCGTGCCCGTGGCCGGCCTGTTCCAGTCGCGCCTGCTGCTGGTGGCCAACAACGACGTGAAAGCCAACAACGCGGCCGAGTTCCTTGCGCTGGTCAAGGCCAACCCCGGCCGCTTCACCTACGGCACCTCGGGCATCGGCACGGTGCACCACCTGGGCGTGGAGCTGTTCAAGTCGCGCACCAAGACGCACCTGCTGCACATCCCGTACCGCGGCGCGTCGCAGCTCGTCACCGACGTGATCAACGGCCAGCTGCAGTTCGGCGTGGTGAGCGCGGCGGCCGGCGTGCCGCAGGTGCGCAGCGGGCGCGTGAAGGCCATCGCCATGTTCAGCTCAACCCGCCTGGCCGGCGCGGACGACATCGGCACCTTGTCCGAGGTGGTGCCCGGTTTCCACGTCGCGCCCCGGCAGATGCTGCTGGCGCCGGTGGGCACGCCGCAGGCCGTCATCGACCGCCTGAGCGCGGCCGTGGGCGAGCTGCTGGCCACGCCCGAGGCGGCCGCTGCCGCCACCGCGCAGGGCGTCACCACCGCCTACCTGGCGCCGGGGCCGCTGGCGGCCGACGTGAAGCGCGAGTACGCGGAGTGGGGCAAGGTCATCAAGGCCCAGGGCATCTCGGCCGAATGAGCGCGCCGCGCCCTCGCATCGGCCTCATCGTGCCGCCGGCCCACGGGCGCGTACCGCCCGACGCGCCCCTGCTGTACGGCGAGCGCTTCGACTTCATCGCGCGCGGCCTGGGCATCGACGGCGTCTCGCCCCGGGGCTTCGCGCCCGTGGTGAACCAGATCGTCGACCACGCCCGCGCCCTGCGCGCCGACGGGGCGCAGGCGATTTCGCTCATGGGCACCTCGCTCAGCTTCTACCAGGGCCCGGCCTTCACCGACCAGCTGCGCGACGCCATGCAGCAGGCCACCGGCGTGCCCTGCACCACCATGAGCCACGCCGTCGTCTCTGCCCTGCAGTCCCTGGGTGTGCAGCGCGTGGCGGTGGCCACCTCGTACATCGACGAGCTGAACGAGCGCCTGGTCGCTTACCTCGGCGCCCTGGGCTTCGAGGTCACCGCCATCGAAGGCCTGGGCATCGAGCCGGTCGGCGGCGCGGCCGAAGTCTCCACCGAGCGCCTGGTCGCGCTGAGCCGTAAGGTGCATGCCCAGGCACCCGGTGCGCAGGCCCTCTTCATGTCCTGCGGCGGCCTGCTCACGCTCGACGCCATCGCCGCGCTGGAGGGCACACTCGGTCTTCCCGCCATCGGCAGTTCACCCAGCGGTTTCTGGGACGTGGTGCGCACGGCAGGCGAAGACCCGCGCAGCCGCACCGCCGGCGGCCGCCTGTTCACCTTGCATCCCACCCCTCGCCCATGAAAATCACCCGCATCACCGCCACCGCCCTCCACATCCCCTTCACGCTCGACGTGCCCGGCGGCGGCCAGCACAAGGAAGCGCTCGGCTGCTGCGTCGTCGAAGTCGAGACCGACGAAGGCCTGATCGGCCACGGCCTGACCGCGATCACGCAGGAGAAGGTGGCCGAGTCCATCGTCACCCACGTGCTCGCCCCGGCCCTCATCGGCACCGACCCGCTGGCGCACGAGGCGCGCTGGGAGCAGATGTACTGGCTCACTGCCTCGCGCGGCCAGACCGGCTACGCGCAACACGCCATCGCCGCCATCGACGTGGCGCTGTGGGACATCAAGGGCAAGGCGCTGAAGCAACCGATCTGGCGCCTGCTCGGTGCGGCGCGCAAGGAGCTCGACATCTACGCCACCTTCGGCTTCGAGTTCCTCGACATCGACGGCCTGCGCGGCGCGGTCAAGTCCCTGGCCACCGAAGGCGTGGAGCACCTGAAGATGGTGGTGGGCTTTCGTGCGCTGCCGCGCCGCGAGAGCCGCAGCCTCATGTCGGTGATCCAGGAAGACGCCCGGCGTGTGCGCGCGGTGCGCGAGGCCGCGGGCGATGAGGTCTCGCTCTACATGGACGCCAACTGCGGCCTGGACGCGTACCACGCCGAGCGCCTGATCCGCCTGACCGCCGACTGCAACCTCGGCTTCTTCGAGGAGCCGATCACGCAGAACGACGTGCTGGCCATGGCCGACCTGCGCGCGCGCACCGGCATGCCGCTGACCTGCGGCCAGAACGAAGGCCTGGCCTACCGCTTCCGCGACTGGCTCATGGCGCGCAGCGTGGACTTCGTGCAGCCCAACGTGGTCATCACCGGCGGCTTCACGCAGTGCGTGCGCATCGCCGCGCTGGCCAACGCCTTCAACGTCTCCATCACCAGCGGCGGCGCCTACCCGCTGCACAACATGCACCTGCAGGCCGGCGTGGGCAACGGCACCAAGGTCGAGTGGCACCTGCCGGTGGTGGCCATGATGAAGCACCTCTACCAGGGCTTCCCCGAGCCGGTGGGTGGGCGCATCACGATGTCGGAGGCGCCGGGCCTGGGCTTCGACCTGATCCCCGGCGCCGTGCAGGCGCTGCGGGCCTGACGCCGTGATCCTGAACCTCGACGACTTCGAGGCCGCCGCGCGCTCGCGCCTGCCGCGCGCCCTCTACGGCTTCGCGGCCAACGGCGCCGAGCGCGGCGCCTCGGTGCTGGCCAACGCGCGCGCCTACGAGCGCTGGGCCTTCGTGCCGCGCACCCTGGTGGACGTGGCTTCGGTGAAGCAGGACACCACGCTGTTCGGTACCCCCTATGCCTCGCCCTTCGGCATCGCGCCCATGGGCGGCTGCGCGCTGTTCGCGCACCGCGCCGACCTGGCGCTCGCGCAGGGTGCGCACCGCAGCGGCATCCCCTTCGTGCTCAGCGCCGCCTCCAGCGTGCCGCTGGAACAGGTGATGGAAGCTGCGCCGGGCAGCTGGTACCAGGGCTACATCCCTGGCGACGAAACGCGCATCACCGCCTTGCTCGCCAGGTTGCGCAGCGCCAAGGTGGGCGTGCTCGTGATCACGGTGGACGTGCCCATCGCCTCCAACCGCGACCGCGACCGTCGCCTGGGCTTCACCATCCCGCTCAAGCCGCGCCTCTCGCTCGCCGTGGACGGCGTGCTGCACCCGCGCTGGCTGTGCGGCACCTTCGCGCGCACCCTGCTGGCCGACGGCATTCCGCGCCTGCCCAACTTCGGCGGCGAGGCCACGGGCCGGCCCATCATCGCCACGCCCACGGCCGCCGCCCGCTCGGACCGCGACCGCTTCACCTGGGCGCACGTGGCCTTCATCCGCCGCCAGTGGGGCGGGGCGCTGCTGATCAAAGGCGTGCTCAGCGCCGACGACGCGCGCCTGGCCCGCGAGGCCGGTGTGGACGGCCTCATCGTCTCCAACCACGGCGGCCGCCAGCTCGATGGCGCGGCCGCGCCGCTGGACGTGCTGCCCGAGGTGCTGGACGCAGCGGGCGAGCTGCCGGTGTGCCTGGACGGCGGCATCCGGCGCGGCACCGATGCCCTGAAAGCCCTCGCACTCGGCGCGCGCCTGGTCTTCGTGGGCCGGCCCATGCTCTATGCCGCCGCTGTCGGCGGGCAGGCCGGCGTGGAGCAGGCCGTGGGCATCCTGCAGAGCGAGATCAAAACCAGCCTGGCCCTGCTCGGCTGCAACCGCATCGACGAGCTGCGGCCTTCCCACCTTCGCGCCTCATGAGCACCACCACCCATTCGGCCCAGGTCCTGATCGTGGGTGGCGGCCCGGTCGGCCTCACGCTCGCCATCGACCTCGCGCAACGCGGCATCGACGTGCTGCTGGTCGAGCAGCGCCCGCGCGGCGAGCGGCCTGAGGCCAAGTGCAACCACGTCTCGGCGCGCTCCATGGAGATCTTCCGCCGCCTCGGCGTGGCCAAGGCCTTGCGCGACACCGGCCTGCCGGCCGACCACCCCGCCGACGTGGCCTACCGCACCACCTTCACCGGCGACGAGCTCTCGCGCATTCCCATCCCCTCGCGGCGCGACCGCTACACCGCCACGCAAGGCCCCGACACCGGCTGGCCCACGCCCGAGCCGCCGCACCGCATCAACCAGATCTACCTGGAGCCGGTGCTGTTCGACCATGCGCTGGCCACGCCCGGCCTGCGCATCCTCACGCACACCCGCATTGAAGACCTCGCGCAGGACGACACGGGCGTGAGCGCCCAGGCCGTGGACATCGCCAGCGGCGCCACGGTGACGCTGCGCGCCGATGTCCTCATCGGCTGCGACGGTGGCCGCTCTTTGGTGCGCAAGAAGATCGGTGCCGCGCTGCACGGCGTGGAGGTGGTGCAGCGCGTGCAGTCCACCTTTCTGCGCGCGCCCGACCTGCTGCGGCGCGCCAAGTACCCGCCGGCCTGGGCCACCTTCTCGTACAACCCGCGCCGCAGCGGCAACGTGTATGCCATCGACGGCATCGAGACCTTCGTGCTGCACAACTACCTGCGCCCCGGCGAGACCGACTTCGAGTCGGTGGACCGCGATGCTTCCATCCGCACCATCCTAGGCGTGGGTGCCGACTTCCGCTACGAGGTGATCTCGAAGGAAGACTGGATCGGCCGACGCCTCGTGGCCGACAAGCTGCGCGAGCGGCGGATCTTCATCTGCGGCGACGCCGCGCACCTCTGGGTGCCCATGGCCGGCTACGGCATGAACGCCGGCATCGCCGACGCCATGAACCTCTCGTGGCTGCTCGCGGGCCACCTGCAGGGCTGGGCCGGGCCGCGCGCGCTCGATGCCTACGAAGCCGAGCGCCTGCCCATCACCGAGCAGGTGTCGCGCTTCGCGATGAACCATTCCATCGCGCTGCAGAAAGAGCGCGAGAGCGTGCCCGCCGACCTGGAGGCCGAAGGCCCGGCCGGCGCTGCCCTGCGCGCCGCCGCCGGCAAGACCCTGTACGACCTCAACGTGAAGCAATACTGCTGCGCGGGCCTGAACTTCGGCTACTTCTACGACGCCTCACCCCTGATCGCGCCCGACGGTGAAAGCCCGCCCGGCTACACCATGGACACCTTCACCCCGTCCACCGTGCCGGGCTGCCGCACGCCGCACGTGTGGCTGGACGATGGGCGCTCGCTCTACGACGCGATGGGCGACGGTTTCGCGCTGCTGCGGCTGGACCCGCAGGCCGATGCGAGCCCCTTGCTCGACGCCGCGAAGCAGCGCGGCCTGCCGCTGCGCGTGGTGGACCTGGCTTCGGCCGAGGCCGCGGGCGTCTACCGCCACCGGTGGGTTCTGTCCCGGCCGGACCAGCACGTGGCCTGGCGCGGGGACGAACTGCCGGCCGATCCCCTGGCTTTGATCGATCGGGTGCGCGGCGCTTAGTGTTCTGGATATACTGCTTCCGTCGTACAAAAATGCGACCGGGATTGGCGTCCCGTGCACTGCGGCTTGAAAGCCGCAACTCGATTTGAGCCTTGCGGCTTTCTCACATTCGTGCCTCTTTCATGGTGGCCCGGGTGGGGAGACGCGAGTCTCGCCGAAACTGTCCGCAGTGCACGGTACGCCAACCTGCTTGGGCCACCGCCACCTCACAAGGGTGGCGGTGACATCACCAGCCAAAGCAACAGGAAGGCACATGCAACCAGCTCCCTTCGTGGCCACGCGGCGACCCCGCCTGGCCCTGCTCATCGACGCCGAGAACTTCAGCGCCCGCAAGGCCTTGCGGCTCATGGCCCACGTCGCCGACCGGGGCGACGCCATCATCCGCCGCGCCTACGCGGACTGGACCAGCCCCCGGCAACTGGCCTGGCGCAAGATGCTGCACGTGCAGGCCATCCGCCCCATCCAGCAGTTCCACTACGCCCACCAGAAGAACGCCTCGGACTCCGCGCTCATCATGGACGCCATGGAGCTCAAGACCCAAAGCCCCCGGCTGGACGGCATCTGCATCGCCTCGTGCGACAGCGACTTCACCGGCATCGCCGGGCGCATCCGCGAAGCCGACATCGCGGTCTACGGCTTCGGCCGGCCCGATGCGTCACCGGCCTTCGTGTGCGCTTGCAACCACTTCGTGTTTCTGTAGCGCGGTCGGGCGGTCGCCCGGGGGCAGCTGCTCGGCTACGATGGCTCCTATCGGCCAGAAGCGGTCGCCCGGCGCATCGACTTATTCATAGAAAAAACCCATGTTGAGCACTGCACTCTTTGGCATCGCGACGGGCGTAGGAGTCAGCTTGCTGTTTTTCACATTCCTGCTCCTCAGAGCTAGGCGACACGACTCCCGGGCAATAGCCGCCGGTGCGTCTGTTAACTACCCTCCACCTGATTGGCGGAGATTCGCGGTGAACACGGCGACCGTATCGACAATCCTCATTCTCATGCACTGGCTGCCTGACATTGTCGAGTGGGCCTACGCCTCATTTCTAGGGACGGCGCTGACAATCAACGAACGGAGCTTAGGCGGTGTTCTTTTCATCGCTTACGCACTTACATCGTACGGAGTTGTGATGGAGCTTTCCGGAGTGCTTTGGGCCACATGGAAGCGGTCACGCAAAACCAAGACTGAATAGTGGAAACGCTCGCTAGTTCCAAATACATCAATCTCGATGTCTGCCGAGCGGAGGCTGCAGGCCAACGGCCACCTTCTGTCACGCACAGACCAGGAGAGAGTTGCTGCTTCGCAGTAACCCCTAAGTCACCTTCGGGCCCGCTCCAGTATCAGCTAGCATGACGGACATCGGCCAGAAGCCGTCGTAGGTGAAAGGCGGCTTGCGGGTAGATGGGGAGACGATATTCAATCTCTTTGAAAGAATATGCCCAGTGAATCAAAGAGACATGACCGTCATGGAGTTCTACCGTCAACACCTGCAGCGAACTGTCGCTCTAAGCAACGCCCAGCGCGAGAGCTAGGATTAATGGAAGGCTCAGTATGCGGCTGTATTACATGACGTCCGCCGACATCGGCCTAATCATTCTTCGTGAGCGGCGTATGAAGCTATCGCTTTACAACGAGCTCAACGACCCATTCGAGCTACTTTCCCATGCGCTCGGCGACAAGCTCATGCGGAAGGCGCACAAGGCTCTCAAGGCGCACTTCACCGAGACCAAAGGTGTGATCTGCTTCTCCGATAACTGGAAGAGCCCGGTCATGTGGGCACACTATGCTCAGAAGCACTACGGGTTCTGCCTTGGCTTCGACATCCCTGTCGGCCATCCAGATCAAGAGTACGTGTACGCGATGAACTACGAGCCGGAGCGCCTGAGGTTCGAGTTCGAGAAGGAGAAATGGACTGAAGACGTCGGACTGTCGTTCATTCGGCAGATCATGACGACGAAGGCAAAAGCATGGGAATACGAGCGTGAGTGGCGGGCGATGGCCGACCTCAAGAAGCAAGACCCGAACGGTTTTTACTACGTGGACTTCAGCGAGCGCATGCAGCTTCGTGAAGTCATCCTAGGTGCGCGAAACACCTTGTCGGTTGGCAAGGTCGCAAAGCTCGTCAAGGAGAAGGGACCGCTACCCGTATCCGTTCAAGTGCTTCGCGCTCGCGTCGCGCACCAGACGTTCTCGATCGTGAGAAATAAGGAAGTGGCCCAGATCATGGTTAAAGCTTCGCAGATGTAAGCTGGGGCGAACCCCGGTCGGCGAATGTCGAGATCGGACCCGTTTCGAGCCTCGGCTACGATGATGTCCATCGGCCAAAAGCGGACATCGATTCAAACTGCTATGACGGTTTATAAACCCGTGTATGAACTTGAGGCATGGTCGCCACCTGGGCTTCAGCTAGACCTGGAGTTCGGTAAGACAGTTTTGGCACCAGAAATGTGGGAAGCCGGGATTCCCGACGATGTGTTTCTCGGGCTCTCCGAAATCCCGGACTCTATTGACTGCGAGAACCTGCAACGGGACATTGAAGAAGGAGTGACTTCTCTCGAGCGCTTCGTTGACTTCTGCACGTCTCGCGGGCTCCCGAGTACAACGCATGACCCATTGGCTGCATCGCGCTTTCGTGAGTACCTGCATGGACGAGCTCTTGCGTGGGTTCACATTCCGGATGACGATGTAGCCGAGTCTTTCACCGAAAAAATCGATCGGCTTCTCAGTGCTAGGGGCTTTCATCTACGAGATCCCTATGCCTGAGACTTTGATTGGCGCGATCCAGTCACCAGGGTGGCGCTTTCGGCCAAAAGCGGAAGGTCGCTCCACTTACTCGGCCCTCTCTGGGGCGGCCAGTTGCAATGCACTAATCATGACCTGCTACCGACTGCTAGCTCGAGCTTCCCCTCCACCAGGACGAGGCCTAATTGTTCGAGGGACCACGACCGGATGGAAGCCAAGCCACGTACTAGCGTCTGGAGTTCGCCTGCGTTGGGTATATGCGCTTCTTCCAGTTCATGGTCGTGGCTTGATTATTCAAGAAGAAGATTCTTGCGTTCTTGACTTACTAGTTCACCATAGCGCTCAAGAACTCGTGCCTGGCACACAGTGGTCTGTCGACTATTCCGGAGGCCAGTTCGCACGCATTGAAATCACAGAGGTGCTCCAAATTGCTGCGACGCATAGCGCGCTAAACGTAAAGGTTTCAGAGGACGAAGGCTACCGCTACGCATGCATTTCTTGAAGCTCAGGACTGTCTGCTCAGTGCCCGTTTCGAGCCTCGGCTACGATGGCAACCTTCGGCCAGAAGCGGACCTTCCTTTTAGTCTTACTACGTTCATGAATTACAAGCTTTCGGCCAGCGGATCCTTTGATCGCCTACAGCAAGCCCTAACAACAGAGCTGGTGCGAAGGATCAAAGAAGAACTTGAGAAAGTTGATACTCCAGCCGATCTCGTGGAACAGCTAACTGGCAGCATCGCCTTTGCTGTAACTTGCGTGCTGGACGATGTTGCGGGACTTGAAAGTCACGGAGAAGCCGTTTCGCCCGTCGTTACGTTCGACGTTGGCGAAGAAACTTTGGAGCATGGTGGCGGTAGCACATACATGCACGAGTACGTTTTTCGTGTGTTGCCTACGGTGTTCGGACGTGACGTCTAGCGGCCAATTGCGGGCCTCACGCAGCATCGCGTTGGGCCTCGTCATGAATAAGATGTAGATGACACCAATCTCACGCTGAAGATTTGTCTACAACCATGCATCCCACCGTTGCGACACTCCACACAATTGAGCGGGTCTCGCGTGACACCATTCGCTTCACCCGCTTCACAAACCTTGCTTTCAGACTCCCAGATGGGACTAGGAGAGTTTGGACCATCCCGGGTTGGCCTGAATTGCACGATGGAATGAAAGTCACGGCGCTTCTGAAGCAGCCCAACGACAAGTTCATGTCCAACACTGTACTCGGATGGAAAACCCATCCGGATGGCACGACGGTCTATTGGCGGTCAGAACCCCAAGCCTGGGCATTGCTTGTCGCCATATTCTTGGCTGCGCTCGTCTTCTTCTGGCTGTACCAAGACTATCCGGAGCTATCGAGCTTGTCGTCACCGATACCCGCCATCGCATGCCTTCTGGTGGGGCTGTGGGGTATCGGGCAATACATACAGCTGTACCGCGTGGTTCGCAAGCTCAAGAGCATCCCAAGTGTGGCTGACTAACCAGCCTAAGTAGGGTTACGGGGGGAGTCGGCCGCACCGGCTGCATCCAGAGCGCCCTCGGATTTTTTCGACAAAAATGGGCTGGCTTGCTGACCTGCTTGAGGAGCGCGGTTCGGTGAGTATTCAAGAGGGGCTGGGCAAACCTCTCGCGTCCGCTATGGGCCCACAGCGGACCCCGGACAAGCGATTAAAGAAGGAACTCGCGGGCCGTCAGCACGCCAAGCAAGATCGTCATTGCCAAGAAGAGCCAAGCCAGAACACCAAGGCCGAACGGTGCGGCAATGCCTTCAATCACAAGCCTTGACTTGCCCTCGCGAGTGACCGAACGCTCGTCCTGCAGCGGCGCCTTGAACTTCAGGGCATCAAAGCAAAGCCATGCACATCCGAGCGTGAGCGAGAGAAGAATCCAAGCTGTCATCCAGCGTCCCCAAGTCGTTGCAATGTCAGTCTCTGGCCGAATTCGAGCGTTCAGACTGTGACGACGTTTAGTTCGCGCCATAAGGGAGGAGATCGTCCAACTTCACGCCCGCCGGGGCAGAATTGGGGTCCACATTCCGGTACGTCAGCTTGCTGCCGGGCGCCAACGGGAGAATCTGTGCAACCCCACGCATTTTTCCATCGATCACGCCAAGCGGTGATGCGTTGAGCTGATAGATGCGCCCTGCTTCTGCCTTCAGCAAAATTTTGCCACTGCCTACCGCTGTGCCCGAGCTGAATTTCCACTCAAGAACGTGGGACCCGGGCAAAACATAGACAACGTTCGTACAGCCTCGCCCAAAAGGCTGTTCATCAACCGAACAAATCTCCGTGTTTCCGTAGCGCCCCCCCATCGTCGAAAAGACGGTTGCAACTTCGTCATGCGGCAGCTCCCGTCCAGCATAGCTTTGAACGCGCCCGCCGGGCGACGCGCACCCCATCAAGCAGAGGGGGAGAATCAAGGCGACAACTATTTTTCGCATGACTATGTTGTTGTGTGTCCGCTATTGGCCGAAAGAGCCAGGCTGGTTCAGACTGGATCGTACCCACCAAAGTATTTGGCATGGGGATCTCGTAGACGAAAGCCCTTGGAGCTGAGCAGTCGATCAATTTTTGCAGCAAGCGCCTTGCCTACATCGTCATCCGGAATGTGCACCCACGCGAGAGCACGGCCATGCAAGTACTCAAGAAAGCGTGCTGCAGCCAATGGGTCTTGCGTTGAATTTGGGAGCCCGCGAGACGTGCAGAATTCGGCGAAGTGCTCTAGGGAAGTTACCTCTGCTTCAATGTCCCGTCGCAAGTTCTCGCAGTCAACAGCGTCCGGTATTTCGGAAAGTCCGAGAAATACATCGTCGGGAATTCCGGCTTCCCACATTTCGGGCGCCAAAACAGTCTTACCAAACTCCAGGTCTAGCTGAAGCCCAGGTGGCGACCAAGCCTCAAGTTCGTACACGCGTTTATGAACTGTCATCGAATCTTGAATTGATGTCCGCTTTTGGCCGATGGCCGTCATGCTAGCTCAGGCTGGGCTGGGTCTTGTGTAGAACTCCGGCTCGCTCCAACGCAGACCCTTTTCCCTCCCGTGCGGCGCTTGACACGGATTGAACGTGCAAAGGACAAGGCATGACGGATTTGGCGACATCGCGGTCTACGGCTTCGGCCGGTCCGATGCCTCACCGGCTTTTCGTGGCGGCTTGCGACAACGTCGTGTTTGTCTGAGCGTCCGCGACCTGCGCGCGCCGCTCGCAGCGTTGCGCATCGATGGGGTGGCCCGAGCCCCGGTAGCGCTGCGCCGCTTCCGCAAAGCGTGAAGCGGCCACCTGCGGCCCCTCGCCGCGCGCGATGGCCATGTGGGCGAGCACCTCGCCGTGGGCCGCGTGCCAGGCCGGCAGGCGCATGACCACGTCGGCCAGGTAGGCGCTCTGGCCGGTGTATTCCTCGGCCAGGTCGAGGCGCCCCGCGCGCGCAGCGGCGATCGCCGCCGGCACGGCGAAGGTGATGCGGCAACCGGGGCAGGTCTCAAGCGGCCCGCGCACCGCCTCGCGCGCATCCTCCAGCGCGTGCAGCGCGGCGCCCGGGTCGCGCGCCAGCCGCAGGCGGGTCCCGTAGATGCGGTCCAGCAGATGAAAGCCGATGTCGCTCTGCCGCGCCAGATCGAGCGCGCCCGCGATCAGGGCCCGGGCTTCCTCGTATTGCCCCCGGTGCATGGCGACCTCGGCGAGCCGCTGCATCGAAAAGGCCTCGCCGGTCGCGCCGCCGATGGCGTGGTGCAGGCGCACGCCCTGTTGCAGGTGTTCTTCGGCCGCGTTCAGGTCGCCGGCCAGCAGTTCGGCTTCGCCTTGCAAGGTGACGCCGAAGGCGTGCCCGCGCGCGGCGCCGAGCCGCACGGCTTCGGCCGCCAGTCCCTGGGCAAAGGCGATGACCTCCGGGTAGGGCCGCGCGCCGTAGAGGAAGCGCTGCAGGATGCAGAGTTGTCCGTCGAACACGCGCACCGCGAGGTGCGGCAACTGGCTGGTGTCCTGCAGGTCGGCCCAGACGCTTTGCTGCAGTTCGCCGCGCGCGTGCGCCGCTGCCGCCTGGGCCCACGAGGCGGTGACGATGGCCGCGGCATCACCGGCCTGCAAGGCGAGCCGCCGCGCTTCGGCCGCCTTGCGTGTGCCCATGGCCGCATCGGTCGCGCCGAGTGCCGCGGCCCCGCAGTAGGTCAGCGCTTCGCTCAACCGGCCGTCCACGCTGGTCGGCTTCACGCCCACCAGCGCTTCCAGCGCGCCCTTGGGGTCGCCTTGCTTGATCATGGCCAGTGCGCCTTTGGCGCGCAGGTCGTGCGACAGCGGCTCGCCGGCCGCCAGCGCGGCCGCGCGGTACGCGCCGACGGCGGCCGGATCGCCCATGGCATCCAGGGCCTCCGCTTGCAGGCGCAAGGCTTCGGCATGGCCGGGCTCGACGGCCAGCACGGGGCGCAGGTGGCGCAGCGCGTCGCTGAAGGCGGCCAGGCGCACCGCATCGCGCGCGGCGGCCAGCAGGTAGGGCACGGCTTCGCGCGGGTGCCCGCCGTCGAGCCAGTGCTGCGCCACGAGCGCCGGCGGGGCGTCGAGCTCGCTCAGGCGCTGGGCGGCCTGGCGGTGCATTTTCAGCCGCAGGTGCGGCGGGATCTGCTCGATCAGGGCCTGCCGCACCAGCTCGTGCCGGAACCGATAACCCGAATCCGTCAGCACCAGCGCGCCGGCCGTCAGCGCCAGGTCCAGCGCCGCAAAGGTCCGGGCCTCGGCGTCGGGCGCGAGGGCGGTGGCCACGGTGGCGTCGAAGGCGTCGCCGGCGAGCGCCATCCAGGTCAGCGAGGCCAGCACCGCCTCGGGCACGTCGCACAGGCGCGCGAGGATGGCTTCGGCGACGTTGCGGGGCAGCCGGGCGCCCTGGGGGGCCGCGCAGCGCGCCAGCTCGATGGCCGCAAAGGGGTTGCCCTCGGCGACGCGAACGATGTGCGCCAGGTTCTCTTCCGACAAGGTGCAGGGGGCGGTCTGGGCCACGAGCCGGCGCAGGTCGTCCCCATCCAGCGGCTGCAGATCGAGCGCCTGCATGGCGCCGCTGCCGACGAGGCGCGCCACACCCCGGGCCAGCGCCGATCCCGGAACGGGTGCGCGCATGGCGAGCAACACGCACACCGGCGGGCCTGCCGAAACCAGGTGCGCCAGCACGTCGGCGTCGGCGTCGTCGATCAGGTGGGCGTCGTCCACCACCACCAGGGCCTTGCTCCCACCGGAGGCGGCCAGGAGGAGGCGCCTGAGGGCGCCGATCACCTGGTGCCGCCCGAGCGGGCTGACCAGGGCGGCGGCCGGCGCCGCGAGCGGGCTGAGCTGGGCCAGCACCGAACGGGCCGGCGCGCCGATGCCATCGAGCAGGCCGCGATCGGCCATGAGCAGGCGCTCGATCAGGGTGGCGATCACCGCGTAGGTGTGCCGGGGCTGCGCGGCGTCCACGGCCAGCACCGTCCAGCCCCGCTCGCGGCCCTGGTCGGCGATCTGTCGGCACAAGGCGGTCTTGCCGATGCCGGCGGGGCCGCGCAGCACGATGCCGCCGGGGCGCTTGGCCTCGCCCATCTCCAGCCAGGCGAGGGCCTGGGCGCGGGGCCATTCGCGACCGATGCTGATCGGGCTCGCGGGCTGCATGCCCTCGACGCAGCGCCCGTACAAGGCCTGGGTGTCCCGGCTCGGTGCGACACCGAGCTCGCGCTGCAGCGCCTCGCTCAGCAGTGCGTACCAGCGCACGGCTGCGGCGCGGTTGCCCTGCGCGAGTTCGTGCGCCATCAGTTCGCGGTGGGCGGGTTCGTCGGTGGGTTCCAGCCGGGCCAGTCGTTCCCACTGCGCGCTGCCGCGAAGCAGGGCGATGAACAGCGCGTGCAGGCGCTCTCGTGTTGACTCGGTCCAGGCTTCGTAGGCGGAGCCCGGCAGGAGTTCGCCGGCGCAGGCCGCGGCCGCCTGGGCGCAGGCTTGCGCGTTCGCGCTGCCGAGGGCGGCCTGCGCGAGCTGCTCGAAGCGCTCGGCATCGACGCGCACCTGGCCGTGAGGCCACAACACCAGTTCGCCGCCTTGTTGCACCACGCTGTCGTGCCGGCCGAGGGCCTGGCGGACGTGGTGCACGGCCTTGCGCAGGTTGGCCGCGCCGGCCTCGGGCTCCAGCTGCGGCCACAGCGCATCGATGACGCGCTCGCGCGCCAGGCGCCGCTGCGGCGCCAGGCTCAGCAGCTGCACCAGCTGGGCCGAGCGCAGGCTGGGCCACCGATCGGCGGCCAGCGCCAGGCCGTCGATCGACACCGAAAAGGCGCCCAGGAGGCAAACCGCGAGCTGGCCGGCGGCCTCGGGTGCGGCGATGGCGTGCGCAAGGGCCATGGTGGATCGAGTGTGGAGCGCCCGACCCGAGAGCGCAATCCCCCGGCGGGCGAGGAACGTTTCAGGAACACCTCTTGCGGATGCTGTGGTCCGCGGGTGCCAAAACCCGCGAACCCACCAAGGAGAGCACCATGAACACGCAACGGATTTCCATCCTGATCCCTCCCTACGGCACGGCGACGCTGACCTTGCCCGAGCTGTTGACGACCGACGCTTTCGCCCGCCTGGACGCGGCGGTCGATCAGGCGCTCGGCAACCCGACTCCGGCGCCGGCCGAGGTCGCCACGGACCCGGGCGCCGTCGAGTACGACTCGTGGCGGCTTCAGCGGTATTGAAACCAGAGGAGAACACCATGTCGGAATCGCTCTACCAAAGACTCGGCCAGGTCGAGGGCATCACGGCCATCGTCGACGACGCGGTCGATCGCCATGCCGTCAACCCCTTGCTGGCGCCCCGTTTCAGCGGCAAGGACCTGGCCCATGCGAAACGCATGGGCGCGCAGTTCTTCTGCATGGGCGCTGGCGGACCGCAGCGCTACGAGGGTCGCGACCTGCGCACCGCGCACGCCGGGATGAACATCAGCGAGCAGGAACTCATCGCCACCATCGACGATTTCGTGGCCGCCATGCAGGCCCAGGGCGTCGGCGCCACCGAAATCAACGAGGTGGTGGCGATCCTTTATTCGCTCAAAGGCGAGGTGGTGCGGGTGTGAGGATGTCGATCGCGGGACCCTTGCTTCGTCGTGTAGGCATCATCCATCCAAAAGGAGCCGCTCATGAAGTACCTCGGTCTTGCATATTGGAACCCCGAGAAATTCGCCGCCATGCCGCCCGACGCGGTGCAGGCCCTGGTGAGCCAATGCCCTCCGCTCGACGAGAAGATGCGGGCCACCGGGAAGATGCTGGTGTCGGCGTCGCTCGCCGAGCCGAAGGACTGGGTCACGCTGCGCCCGCGCAACGGCAAGCCGCAGATCACCGACGGGCCCTACACCGAGGCGAAGGAGATGGTGGGCGGGATGTTCATCATCGAGGCGGACAACCGCGACGAGGCCCTGCGCCTGGCGGCCATGCACCCCGCCGCCACGCTGGGGGAGGCGGGCGGGTGGGGCGTGGAGCTGATTCCGCTGGATTTCTTCCTGGGCTGAGGTACGCTGTCATGTTCGGCCACCTGGAGATCACGCGCATGGCCCTCCGTCGTCACGTCCTCGTTACCACCGCCGCCGCGCTGGCCGCGCCCACCCTGCTGCGCGCCCAGCACCACGGCCACCACAGCGGCCAGTTCGAGCGCCTGAACCAGCCCGGGCGGATCGACCTGCCCGAGATCCACGCGCAGCAGGCCGTGAGCGACAGCCCGGCGCCTCGCGCGGCCAGGGCAGGTGCCTGGCGGGCGCGCGCGCCGCTGCCGATTCCGCGCACCGAGATGGCCTGGGCCGCCGCGTACCGCAACCGTGTGCACCTGGTCGGCGGCTACGCCGAGCAGCGCGTGGACAAGCCTTACCACCATGCCTACGACCCGGTGACCGATCGCTGGGAGGAACTGCCCCAGTTGCCGCGCGGCGCCAACCACGTGGGCGTGGCGACGCTGGGCGACCGGCTTTACGCGTTCGGGGGCTTCATCGAGCAGAACCGCACGCCGCACGACGAGGCCTTCCGCTTCGACGGCGCGCGCTGGGAGCGCGTGCGCCGCCTGCCCGAGGCTTGCGGGGCCATGGCCTGCATCGCGCTGGGTTCGCGCATCCACCTGATCGGCGGCGCCATCGGCAGCGACTGGCGGCGCTCGATCGACTGGCACATCGTCTACGACCCCGCGAGCGACCGCTACGAGAAGCGCCAGCCGCTGCCGGTGGCGCGGGACCACATTGGCATCGTGGTGGTGGGGCCGTCGATCCACGTGATCGGCGGGCGGGTGGATTCCTTCCACACCAACAGCAGCCTGCACCACAGCTACGACGCGCAGGCCGACCGCTGGGTGGCGCGCACGCCCATGCCCACGCCGCGCAGCGGCCACGGCTGCGTGCTGTACCGCGACCAGGTGTTCGTGATGGGCGGGGAGGGCACGAACCGCGTGTTCGGCCAGAACGAGGCCTGGGACCCGGTGGCCGACCGCTGGGTGTCGCACGCGCCGATGATCACGCCGCGCCACGGCATGGGCGCGGTTGTGATCGGCGACGAGATCATCGTGGCCGGGGGCGGCCCTCAGATGGGCGGCGGCGTGAAGAGCGCGATCAACGAGTCCTTCACCCTGGCCTGACGCCGTGCACCGGGCTGCGAGGCCCGGGCGTTGAAGCCGGGCGGGTTTCCAGCGAGAACGGGATGGTGTCCACGAAGTCCTGCCGGACCTGGGGCGCCAGCGCGCTGGCGCCGAGCAGGACCTGGATGTACTGGATGTAGGACTCGCGCATGGCCTCGGCAAACAGGCCCGACCAGCCTCGGAAGACGATGTCCTTTTCGATCGGCGCGAGTTCGATCGCGTCCTGCAGCGCGCCTTCCAGGCAGTGGGCGCAGCGCACCGCGTCGAAGGCGCTGGACTTGAGCTCGAACCCGGGCTGCGCCTGCTGCAGGATGCGCTCCAGCGCGTCGGCTTCGTCGCGGGTGTTGGCGTAGATGCGCTTGGACAGGCGGTGCACGTTGTTGGAGCGCACGGGCGAGGACGCCGGGCCTTGCAGTTCGTTGAGAAACAGGTTGGTGAAACGGCTGCCGATCTGGGTCTGGCGCATCAGCAGGCGCAGTGCGAGCTGGCGCTCGATCGGCATGTCCTTGGTGTGCGAGGCCGTGTTGGCGCACACGAACAGCAGCACTTTCCGGAGGTAGCTGCCCACCATCAGGGCGGCATCGTGGGTCGCGAACTCCGCCAGCAGGTTGCGCAGTTCGGGTCGGTGTGAGACGGTCGTTGCAGCCATGAAGGTCCTCCGGAACGGGGTGCGGCCATCTTCATACTGCCGGGGGTATCTCGGGCGACTGGCGCTTGAGCTGCCTTGCCGGCGGCACGAAGCGGCGGGGCGGCGGCATGAGCAGGCGCGGCCCGGGCGACAATGGGCCCATGCCCGCACCTTCCCGCTCCCCCCGCACCCTGGCCTCGCCCGCTGCCGGTGATCCTCCGGAGGCCATGCTGGGTCTGCACGAGCCCGGCCACCTGTTCCGGCGCGCCCACCAGCACTCGGTGGCGTGTTTCAACGCGGTGTTCGGGCGCGCCGTCACGCCGCTGCAGTACGCCGCCTTGCGGGTGCTGCAGGAGCATCCGGGCATCGACCAGGTGACGCTGGCGGCCGCCATCGCGCTGGACACCTCCACCACGGCGGAGATCGCGGTGCGCCTGGAGCGCGACGGCTGGATCGTGCGCGAACTGGGCGCGCGGCGCCAGCGCCGGCTGGAGCTCACCGCCGAGGGCCAGCGGGTGCTCAACGAGATGCTCCAGTCCGAAACCGTGCTGGCCGACCGCATCCTCGCCGCGCTCGACGCCGGCGAGCGCGAGGTGCTCATGGGCCTGATGCACAAGCTGCTGGGCAAGACCCCCGCCTGATGAACCCGGTTGACGGGCCGCCCGGCTTTGGCTACCATTTGATTCAGTGTACTGAATGAAGGAGACAAGATGAGCTGGATGCGCAATGCCTGGTACGTCGGTGCCACGTCGGCGGAGGTGGGTGAGCGCCCGCTGGGCCGGCGCCTGCTGGGGGCCCGGATGGTGTTTTTCCGCGACGCGGATGGCCGCGTGCAGGCGGTGGAGGATTTCTGTCCGCACCGCGGCGCGGCGCTCTCGCTGGGGCGGGTGTGCAAGGGCGAGCTGGTGTGCGGCTACCACGGGCTGGTGATGGGGGGCGACGGGGTCACGCGCTCGATGCCGGGCCAGCGCGTGGGGGCGTTCCCGCGCATCCAGCGTTTTGCGGTGGAGGAGCGGTACGGTTTCATCTGGGTCTGGGCCGGCGAGGCCGACCAGGCCGATCCGTCGACCATCCCGGTGCTGGAATGGCACGACAACCCGGCCTGGGCCTACGGCGGCGGCCTGTTCCACATCAAGGCCGACTACCGGCTGATGATCGACAACCTGATGGACCTCACGCACGAGACCTACGTGCACTCGACCAGCATCGGGCAGCAGGAGATCGACGAGACGCCGTGCACCACGCGCCGCGAGGGTGCGACGGTGGTGACGAGCCGGTTCATGGAGAACATCGAGGCCCCGCCGTTCTGGCTCGACGCGCTGCGCGCCATTGGCGTGGAGGGCAGCCCGAAGGTGGACCGCTGGCAGGTCTGCCGCTTCTCGCCGCCCAGCCATGTGCTGATCGAGGTGGGGGTGGCGCTGGCCGGGCACGGGGGCTACGACGCGCCCGACGACAAGAAGGTGTACAGCGTGGTGACCGACTTCATCACGCCCGAGGTGGACGGCTCGATGTGGTACTTCTGGGGGATGGCGCGGCGCTTCCGGCCGCAGGACGCCGCGCTGACCGACCGCATCCGCGCGGGCCAGCACGGCATCTTCTCGGAAGACCTCGAAGTGCTGGAGCGCCAGCAGCAGAACCTGGACGCCTTCGCCCAGCGCAAGCTGCTCAAGCTCAACATCGATGCCGGTGGGGTGCAGGCGCGCCGCGTGATCGAGGAGCACATCGCGAAGGAAGCGGTGCCGGCCTGAGGTTCAGCGGGGCGGGCGGCGGCGGTAGGTGGCCTGTGCCATCTGCAGGGTCGCGATCAGGGTCCGGATCAGCCACAGCGCCAGGCGCTCGGGCCAGGAACCGGTGGGTGCAGGCGGCGGCGCGGCCACCACGGCCCGGTGCACGTCCAGCCGGTCCCAGGTCAGGGCCGTGAGCGCCCGGCGTTCTGCCGCGCTCAGGTCCGGGCTGTCGGCCAGCACGACTTCCAGCGTGCGCGCGCCCTGCGCGTGCAGGGCGGCGGCCAGCGGCACGAGCTCGTCGCGCGCGGGCGGCCAGTAGACCCGTTCGCGCGCGCGCCGCACGGTGTCGAACACGATGACGGCGTGGCCTGCCCCCGGCAGCGCGGCGGCCCAGTCGCCGTCTTTCACCACCGCATCGGCCAGGCGCGAGGGCATGCGCAGGAAGCGGTGGGTGGTCAGCACCACGACGCGTTCGTGCCGTGCGTCGCCCAGCGCGGCGTGCAGGGCCGCCGCGCCGGCGGTGCCACCCGCGCCGATCACCACCACCTGCCGTTCGGGCGCTGCGGGGCGCATCAGGCGAACGGCGCGGCCAGGGCGAACCACACCCCGAGGGCGACCGAGATGATGAAGGCGCCATCCAGCAGGCCGGCGAGCAGGAAGACCTTGGGTTGCAGGGCGTCCATCATCTCGGGCTGGCGGGCCGAGGCTTCGAGGTACCGGCTCGCCATCAGGCCGATGCCGATGCAGGAGCCGAGGGCGCCCAGGCCGATCATGTGGCCGACGGCGAGGGGGAGGGTGTTGAGGTCCGACATTTGAAGGCTCCTTTCTGGTTGCGATGGCCCCACTGTGCCCGGCGGCGGGCGTGAAATCCATGACGCGGGAGGTCATGGTGGCGCGTCAGGCCCCCATGCACATCGGCCCCCGCTGTCTTACACTGCGACACATTGCGCTCCGGACGAGCAGGGTCCGGCACCCCGCAGCCTGCCATGGAGGAGGCCCCCTTGTGACGCACCCGGTGCTGAGCTTCTTCAGCGACATCCGCATCCTGTCCGCCATCCTGATTGCGATGCTGGGCATGACGTTTCTGGCGCACGCCAGCGCGCGGTCCTGGCCTTATGTGAAGTGGCTGGCGGGTTCGGCACTGGTGTTCGGGGTCACGCAAGGGCTGCTGGTGTCGGTGGACGCGCTGGGCTGGATCTCGGAAAACGCCGCGGGCCCCGTGGGCTCGGTGATGGGCCTGGGCGCCTTGGCCGCTTTGCTGGCGGGCCTGCAGGCCTGTTTCTCACCTGGCGGCACACCGCCGCAACGCGTGTTCGTCGGTGTGCTGGTCGGGGCGCCGGTGCTGGTGGTCGTGATGAGCGCCCTGATGCATGGCTGGGCGTTTGCCGGGCCGGCCGCGATCGCGCTGATCTTTACGGTGACCGCCGGCTGGCTGGCCTGGTTGTGGACGCGCGATGGCTGGGGCGGCCAGTTGGTGCTGGCACTGCTGTGCCTGGGCTACCCCTTGCTGTTCGTCGTGGCCATGGTCTCTGGCATGAGCCTGCTGCAGTTCCGCCAGGTCACGCCGCTGCCGGTGAGCATCGCCTACGTGTTCGTGATGACCTTGATCCTGCAGCGCGACTCGCTGATCCTGGCGCGCGAGCTGCGCGAGCGCGTGCGGGCGGAGCTGGCCTTGCAGCAGCTCACCGATTCGCTGGAGGAGATCGTGCGCAGCCGCACGCGCCAGCTGGAAGAGATCATCCAGGGCCTGCGCTCGTTCGCGGGCATGGTCTCGCACGACCTGCGCGGGCCCTTGCGAAACACCGCCGGCCTGGCCGATATGGCGCTGGAGGACTACCGCGCGGGCAACACCGCCGGGGCCGAGCGCTCGCTGGAGCTGATCCGCCGCGAAGCGCAGCGCGCGACCGACATGGTGAACGACCTGCTCACGCTGGCCAAGGTGGACCAGGGGCCGCCCAGCCCCGAGGCGGTGGACATGCAGGCCCTGCTGCGCGAGTGCCTGCAGTCGCTGGCCGTGCAGTTCCCGCAGGCCCCCGAAGCGGTGGAGGCCAAGCCGCTGCCGGTGGTCCAGGCCGATGCGGGCCTGATGCGCCATGTGCTGATGAACCTGCTGGGCAATGCCCTGAAGTTCGGCGCCGAGCGGCGCGACCTGCACATCTCGCTCGACGCCCGCAAGGAAGACGGCTTCTGGCGCTTCTCGGTGGCGGACAACGGGCCGGGCTTCGACCCGGCCAAGATCGGCGAGCTGTTCAAGCCCTTCTCCCGCCTGGACGAGCGGCAGGCCGGCGGCACGGGCCTGGGGCTGACGGTGGTCAAGCGCGCGGTGGAGCGGCACGGGGGCACCGTGGGCGCTTCTTCCGCCCCCGGCGAGGGCGCGGCCTTCTGGTGGACCCTGCCGGTGGCGGCCGCGCCGCAGGGCTGAGGGGGCTGCTTCAGCGCGCCAGGCTTTGCACGATGCGCTCGAAGGCCTGGGCAGCATTCGGAGAGCTGTGGACCATGGACAAGAAGGCGTGCAGCACGCCAGGGCAGCGAACGGTCTCGCAGTCCACGCCCGCCGCCGCCAGGCGGGCCCCGTAGGCCTCACCCTCGTCGCGCAGCGGGTCGCACTCGGCGGTGAAGATGCGCGCGGGCGGCAGGCCAGCGAGGTCGGTGGCCTGCAGCGGCGAGGCGTCGGGGTGGCGGCGCGCGGCGGTGTCCGGGCAGTAGTGGTTCCAGAACCAGCGCATGTCGTCCGCGCTCAGCAGGTGGCCTTGGGCGAAGTCGCGGTAGCTGGGGGTGTCGAAGCCGGCGTCGGTCACCGGGTACACCAGCACTTGCAGGTCCACCGGCCGGGTGCCGGGCGCGTCGCGCAGGCGCCGCGCGGCCACGGTGGCGAGCGTGGCGCCGGCGCTGTCGCCCATGGCGATCAGGCGCCGCAGGGGCTGGCCCAGCCACGGTGCGCCGGCCTGCCCGGCGTGCCGCAGCGCGGCGACGGCGTCGTCCACCGGGCCGGGGTGGGGGCTCTCCGGGGCCAGCCGGTAGTCCACCGACAGCACGGCCGCGTGGGTGCGGGCCGCCAGCGTGGCGGTGAACGGGTCGTGGTCGGCCACCGAGCCCAGCACCCAGCCGCCGCCGTGGAAGTAGACGATCAGGTCGCCGTTGCAGGCGTCGGGCACGTAGAGGCGCGCGGGCAGGGCGTGGCCCTGGGGCGTGGGCAGGGTGAGGTCTTGCACCCGGGCCACGGACAGACCCCCGCTGAACAGGGTTTTCATGAGCGTAGGGAAGGCGCGCGCCTCCGCGGCGGTGCAGGCCGAGAAAGGCTTCCGGCCGGCGGCGCGGACACGTTCGAGAAGGTCGAGGGTGGGTGCGTCGAAGGTCATGAAAGCGGGTTGTGTCAAAGAGGGGTGCTATGGTCGCCCATTTTTCAACGCTGAAAGGAAACTCGATGCTGGCCCGCCGATTTGTCTGGACCTTGTTGCTCGTGCCCCTGTTGCTGGTGGGCTGCGGCAAGACCGATCCCCAGGCCTCGCTCGAAGCGGCGGTGCAGAAGCTGCAGGACAACCTGGAGGCCAAGAAGACCGGGGCGGTGATGGACCAGCTGCACCCGAACTTCCAGGCCGGCGAGGGCATGGACCGCGAGTGGGCGAAGCGCACCATGACGCTGATGTTCATGCGCTATGCCAACGTCAAGATCATCGCCGTCACGCGCAGCAGCCGCATCGACAGCGGCAGCTCGCAGGTGGGCCACACCGAGGCCAAGGTGGTGGTGACGGGCGCGCAGGGCTTGATTCCCGAGCGCGCCGAACCCTATGCCATCCAGCTGCAATGGCGGCTGGACGGCAGCGACTGGAAACTGATCGAGCTGCATTGGGAGTGAATGTCCGAGGCCCGGGTCGGACTGGGCCTACAGACGCTCTTTCAGGCCCTTCCTAGCATGGTGACTCACAGGAGGTTCACCATGATCCCATCCCTACACCGATCCGCGCACGGCTGGCTCGCCGCCGCCGCGCTCGCCGTCTGCTTGCCCGCCGCCTGGGCGGCGGGGCCCGACAAGGCCGCGATCGAAGCCGCCTACCAGCGCGACCGCGCCGCCTGCCAGGCCCTCAGCCCCACACAGGACCGCACCAGTTGCCTGCGCGACGCCGGTGCGCACCGCGCGCAGGCCCTGCGCGCCGGCATCCGGGGCGGCACGTCCGCTCAGGAGCTCGAACGCAACGCGCTGCTGCGCTGCCAGGCACACCCGCCCGAGCAGCGCGTGATCTGCGAGCGCATGGCGCGCGGTGAGGGCTCGTCAACGGGTTCCGTTCAAGGCGGCGGCACGATCCGCGAGCTGACGACGCAGGAGACCTTGCCGCCACCCCCGCCGCCTCCACCGGCCGCCCCTGCAATGCCGCGCTGAGGGTCAGCTCAGAGCCAATACTCCCACATCCGCGCGAAGAACTCCTTGAAGCGCAGGTTCAGGCCCCGCCGCTGCCACTCTTCGAGCGTGACCTGTTTCGACCCCGCGAGATCGGCGTCGAACAGCTTGTGCAGCTGGCCCGAAAACTCCGCGCCGAGCACGACCGCGTTGAGCTCGTGGTTGTGCAGGAAGCTGCGCCAGTCGAGGTTGGTGGAGCCGATGGTGGACCACACGCCGTCCACCGAGCCGGTCTTGGTGTGCAGGATCACGCCCTGGCGCTCGTAGATCTTCACCCCCGCCTTGAGCAATTGCGTGTAGTAGTTGCGCCCGGCGTGGAAGATCAGCCACGAGTCGGTCTTGCCCGGCAGGATGAGCTTCACGTCCACACCGCGCCGCGCCGCGCCTTCGAGGGCCTCCAGCAACTGCGGGTCGGGTGCGAAATAGGCGTTGGTCAGGTAGACCGTCGTCTCCGCGCTGGCGATGGCCGAGAGCAGGGTGGCGTAGATCAGGCTGTAGCTGTCCTTGGGTGAGCTGCCGATGGCGCGCACCACGTCCGAGCCGGCGCGCACCGGTGCGGGGTAGTGGTTGCTCGCGGCCATGGTGGGGCCCTTCTGCGCCGCCCAGGTCTCCAGGAACAGCTTCTGGAACTCGGCCACCACCGGCCCTTGCAGCTGCACGTGCGTGTCGCGCCAGGGGATGCCGTCGATGTCGCTCTTCTTCTCGCTGGTCTTGCCGCTGCTGCTCGACCCCATCGACAGCGAGCCGCTGGCGTACACGCCGCTGATGTTGATGCCGCCCAGGAAGGCGATGCGGCCGTCCACCACCAGCAGCTTGCGGTGGTCGCGCTCGTTGAGCTCCCACTCCTTGCGCGCTTGCGCGGGGTTGACCGGGTTGAACTCGACCACCTGGATGCCAGCGTCCGTCAGGCGCTTGAAGAACTCTTTTGGCGTGCCGAGGGTGCCGACGCTGTCGTGAATGAGCCGCACCTGCACGCCTTGCTGCTGCTTGGCGATCAGCGCGTCGGCGAACTGCTGCCCCACCTCGTCGTCGTCGAGGATGTAGGTCTCCAGGTGGATGTGGTCCTTGGCCGTGTCGATGGCCGCGAGCATGGCCTTGTAAGTGGCCGGGCCGTCCTCCAGCAGGTCCACCTTGTTGCCGGCGGTCAGCGGGCTGCCGACGATGGCTTCTTCCAGCGCGAGGTGCCGCGAGAGCACGTCGCTGCCCTGTCCGCCCGCGCGCAGGCGCTCCAGGATGGCGCGGCTGCGCTCGGCCGAGAGCGGGCCTTGCGAGCCCTCCAGCCGCACGGGGGGCGGGCGCCGGTCCAGGTCCGGCACCACGCGCGGCAGGCTCTTGCAGCCGACCAGACCGACTGCGAGCAGCAGGCTCGCCGTCAAGGCCTGGGCCCTTCGCCATGAACCGTGGGGCCTGTGCAACATGCGATGAACCTCTTTTGTGACTTTGTTGGGAGCTATGGCCGACCGTGCGTGCCATCAACTTGTAACGAATGGTATGTTCGTCGCATTGACATTTTGTTGAGTGTTCACCATGTTGCATCACCTTTCTGCCGCCCGTTGGATGTCCTTGTGTTCCGCTGTGCTGTTGGCGGCCTGCGGCGGCAGTGGAGGGGGGGCTGGCGCGCCCACGGGTGGTGGTGGTGCGACGCCCGCGACCACCTTGTCGATCAGCCCGACGGCGCTGGCGCTCTCGGTCAACGACACGGTGTCATCGCCCACGCTCACCGGCAGTCCGCGCCGCTTCACGGTCACCAACACCGGCACCGTGACCGCGCAAGCGGTGATTTACGCGGTGGCGACCGCCAGCCCGGCCCTGCCGTCGGGCACCAGCCTGTCGTCCACCTGCACGACGCTGGCGCCCGGTGCCAGTTGCACGATCACCGTCACCCCCGGCAACGCGGCCTCGGCGGCGGCCGGCAACACCACCCCCGTGCCGGTCACGTTGAGCGTCGGAGGCAGCAATACCAATCTGTTGACGCCCACCCTGCAAGTGCTGACCCATGGCAGCGTGTACCAGGGCGGCTATGTGTTCTCCATCGACGACACCACGCTGAACACCGGCAACATCGGCGGCAAGGTGACGGCGCTCACCGACGTGGTGCCCCTGGCGCCGGGTGTCATCTGGAGTTCGCTCGGCAACAATGGCACCCCCGCCGATGCGGCTTACAACCTGGTGCTGGGTACGGACGAGGCGTCCACCACCGCGTTGGGCGGTGCTTGCAACGGCGGCACCGACGGCGCCTGCAACACGACCGAGATCACCACCTTCTATACCGGCGTGAACAACACGTATTACGCGGCGGGCGCCTGCCGTGCGACCCAGGCGGGTTATTCGGACTGGTACCTGCCGTCGATTTGTGAACTGGGTGGCCAGGCGAGCGCCAGTTGCGCGCTGGGCGGTGCCAGCATGCAGGCCAACCTGATCGACAACGGCGCGATCAACGTGGCGGCCTTGCCGACAGCCGTCAACTACTGGAGTTCCACGTCGCACAACGCCAACCCCACCTCCAACGCCTGGTCACATCAGTTTGCCATCGCGGGCGGGGCCTTCTCCTTTGCGTTCAACAAGAACAACCCGTTCCCGGTTCGCTGCGTCCGCGCCCTGACGCTCTGAGGCATCGGCCGACCGGTGCTCAGGTCACCGGCGCCGGGTTGAACAGCACCAGCGCGTTGTGCAGCTTCCAGCGCTCGGCCCAGGTCTGCTGGCGGCCGCTGGCCACGTCGAGCATGAGGCGGAACAGCTCCCAGCCCACGTCCTCGATGCTGGCCGTGCCGTCAGCGATGGTGCCGGCGTTGATGTCCATCAGGTCGTGCCAGCGCCGCGCCAGGTCGCTGCGCGTGGCCACCTTGATCACCGGCACCGGCGCCAGGCCGTAAGGCGTGCCGCGCCCGGTGGTGAACACGTGCAGGTTCATGCCCGCGGCCAGCTGCAGCGTGCCGCAGATGAAGTCGCTGGCGGGCGTGGCGGCGTAGGTCAGGCCCTTGGCCTTGAGCTTCTCGCCGGGTGAGAGCACGTTGGCGATCGGTGCGCTGCCCGACTTCACGATCGAGCCCATGGCCTTTTCCACGATGTTGGACAGGCCGCCTTTCTTGTTGCCCGGCGTGGTGTTGGCGCTGCGGTCCACGTTGCCGCGTTTCAGGTACGCGTCGTACCAGGCCATCTCGCGCACCATGGCCTGGGCCACCTCGGGCGTGGTCGCGCGCGCGGTGAGCTGGGCAATGCCGTCGCGCACCTCGGTGGTTTCGGAGAACATCACGCTCGCGCCGGCGCGCACCAGCAGGTCGGTGCAGAAGCCCACCGCCGGGTTGGCCGTGACGCCGGAAAACGCATCGCTGCCGCCGCATTGCACGCCCACCACCAGCTCGCTGGCCGGCACGGTCTCGCGCCGGCGCGCGTTCAGGCGCTCCAGGTGTTCCTCGGCCTGGCGCAGGATGGAATCGACCATGGACATGAAGCCCACGTGCGCGTCGTCCTGCAGGCAGACCACGTCCAGCCGGGTCTCGGCGGTGGTGCCCACGTCGGCCACGTTGCGCTCGTCCACCAGCGGAATCGAACCCGGTGGCAGCAGGCGCTCGGGCTGCAGCTTTTCGCAGCCCAGGCTGACCACCATCACCTCGCCGCCGAAGTTGGGGTTCAGGCTGATGTGGCGCAGTGTGCGGATCGGGATGACGGCGTCGGGTGCGTCGATGGCCACGCCGCAGCCGTAGCCGTGCTCCAGCGCCACCACGTCGTCCACGTGCGGGAACTTCGGCAGCAGCTCGGCCTTGATGCGCTGCACCGCGAAATCGGTGACGCCGGCCACGCACTGCACCGTCTGCGTGATGGCCAGGATGTTGCGCGTGCCAACCGAGCCGTCCGGGTTGCGGTAGCCCTCGAAGGTGTAACCCTCCAGCGGCGGCAGGGCCTCGGGTTTCACCGTGGCCATGGGCAGGTTCTCCAGGCCGCGCGCCTCGGGCATCTGCAGCAGGCGCTCGTGCACCCAGCTGCCGGCGGGAATGTCGTCCAGCGCGTGGCCGATGGGCACGCCGTAGCGCAGCACGGCCGCACCGCGCGCCAGGTCCACCAGCGCCACCTTGTGGCCTTGCGGCACCCGGTCGCGCAGCACCACCGCGCTGCCGGGCAGGGCGGTGCCGGCGGGCAGGCCGCCGTCGTTGGCCACGATGGCGACGTTGTCGGCGGCGTGCATGCGGATGGTCAGCGGCACAACGGCCGGGGGGGAAGCCAGGGTCTCGGGCATGCGCATCTCCTATGATTCAGCGCGCATCGCTGGCCGTTTCGGGCTACGATGTGATCAATTTGGTACCGGTACCATTTTATGCCGCAAATGAAAGAATCCGACAACACCCGGCGTTCGCGCAGGGGCAGCGGGGCCATCACCCTGCGCGACGTGGCCAGGCTCGCGGGCGTGGCGCCCATCACGGCTTCGCGCGTGCTCAACACGCCCGAGCAGGTGTCGGTGGACGTGCGCAAGAAGGTGCTGGACGCGGTGCAGAAGACCGGCTACGTGCCCAACCGCATGGCCGGCGGGCTGGCGTCCTCGCGCAGCCGGCTGATCGCGGCGGTGGTGCCCAGCACGGTGATGTCGGTGTTCATGGAGACCATCGAATCGCTCAACGGCACGCTGTTCGACGCCGGTTACCAGCTGATGCTGGGCCAGTCGAGCTACTCGGCCAGCCGCGAGGAGTCGTTGCTGGAGGCGATCATCGGCCGCCGGCCGGATGGCATTTTTCTCACCGGCGTGTTGCACTCGGGCAAGGGCCGCACGCGCTTGCTGGCCTCGGGCATCCCGGTGGTGGAGACCTGGGACCTGACGCCCGCGCCGATCGACATGCTGGTGGGTTTCTCGCACGCCGACATCGGGCGCGAGGTGGCGAAGTTCCTGATCGGCAAGGGGCGGCGGCGCCTGGCCATGATCCGCGCCGACGACGAGCGTGCCGACCGGCGTGCCAAGGCGTTTGCGGCCGAGGTGGCGCGCAGCGGGCTGGCCGAGGCGAAGGTGGAAGTGGTGGACGTGGGGGCTTCGCGCACCATCAAGAGCGGGCGCGAGGCGCTGGCCCGTCTGCTGGAGATCGACCCCGAGGTGGACGCGGTGTTCTGCAGCTCCGACCTGCTGGCCTCGGGGGTGGTGACGGAGGCGCGGGTGCGTGGCATCGACATCCCGGGCCGTCTGGCCATCGTGGGGTTCGGCGATGTGCCTTTCGTGGCCGACATGGTGCCGGCGCTGAGCACGGTGCACATCAACGGCGCGGACATCGGCCGCATGGCGGGGCGGTGTCTGATCGACCGGGCCGAGGGGCGTGAGGTGGCCCAGCGGGTGGTGGATGTGGGGTTTTCCATCGTCGAGCGGGAAACCACCTGAGTTCTTTCTTTCTCCGGCTGTAGCGGCCGTCGAGGGTGGGGGTGGCCGGCTCCGCGGGTGTCCTCCGACCCGGCTCCGCCGGGTCTCCCCCTTTACCCCGCTGCGCCGGCC
>NZ_JBWKZH010000022.1:0-81812 GCF_059424305.1 Hydrogenophaga sp. GW456-12-10-14-TSB4
ACATCTGCTCGCGCAGTGCCCAGCGTCTTATGACACTCAGTGTCGCCACGTCTATCACTCCTGAAATCTCCTGCTGCTAAAAGCAGCAGGATAGGGTTCTCACGTGGGTCAGCTTTCAATGGAAATTGATGCTCTAACTGGGTCAGTTTTCAGTGGAAGACAACAGCGTTGGCAATGCGTTCACATCCTTAGATTTTTCCTATGCGGCGTGCCACTTTGTGTATTGGCCGCGGTGGCTGCGGGGCCACTTCTTGCCTGCGGATACTCGCCCCTCAACTTCACAGGCCGCATCGCCTTGATCGCAATGGGCCTCACACCGCCGCCTCCTCCACGGCCACCTTGACCGTAAGCTGTGCCGGAGCGCGTAGTCGAATGCCCCATGGCCATGGCGACTTCGACCCTGCTCCATCCCGCAGCGACCAAGTCGGCCTTGAACTGATGACGAGCGCTATAGGGAGATAGCCTCCCGCGCTCCTTCCTTTCAGGAAATGCCCTCGCGCAGGCTCTAGCAACACGCTTGGCATAGGTGTTCACCAGACCAAGGTTGCACTTGCGCGAGTCGAGCGTGTGGCCTACTTTCAGCATGCGCGCCAACATCAGGGTGACGCCGTCTGCCGCAGGAAGCCTCAAGCAGCGAGAGGGCTGTCCCACGTATTCATCGCACTTTGCCCCTTTGACGCGCGCCACCATCGTGCCGTCACGCCGTAGTCTGACCTGGACGCCGTTTTCAAGCTCCTGTGGGCGACATCCTGTCACACATTGAAGTAGGAAGAGCAACCTGAGGTCCCCGACCATTGCACCTGCAACACGCTCGCGCCAATCATCTTTGGCAGTTCGAATGCTGAAGGACTTGCTCTTCTTCGCATACCGCTTGGCCTTGCCGTCTGACTTGAACCGCTCTGGGGCTTCGGGTGGCACCTCCCGCAGCGCCACGGAGAGGGCGTCGAGCCTCGACACCAATTTAACCCCTGCTCGTTCGAAGGTTTTCGAATGGCTCCTTGCCTTGACATCACGTTGCCAAAATTCCAGCTTCGACTTCGTCGCGGAAGTTTCGTCTTCGAGATAGCGCTGCACGCCAGCCTTGAACGTGTACCACGAGTTGTAGTTTCCAGACCTCTCCTCAACGAGATCCCAGACACTCACATTCACGGTCTGTGCTTCGGCGAAGACTGCGGCCGCTCGCGTCTCCATACGTGCCACGGTCGAAGGACTCGCCCTCTTCGCACGAGGCAGAAGCTCCTCATCGCTATAGCGATTCAGCGCAACGAGACGCTGATCAGGGCTGGCACTGGGAAGTACCGTGCGTTCCGCTACTCTGCGTCGGTGCATTCTGAGCAGCTCGCTCGTCGCTTCTTGGATGAGCAAAGCATGCTGCACAACGTCCATGTCTATTCTCGGCTGGGAAGTCGATGGGGTGGCCTCGTTGCACGCACGACTGGAACAGGCGGGAATAGGACGAAACAGATGCGATCCCACAACCCCACCCCCTTGTAGAGTTCGACTCTGGCCTCGCCGATGCGGGCAAGTGACTCCCGTTCGAATCGCTCCAGCTCCGACCGAAAGGCCTGCAGCCGCTCGATTTCATCCAGTGCCTGGCCGCGGCTTGCTTCGGCCTTCATCGCACCCTTTTCGAGCCGATTTGCAGATTGATTCAATCCTTCGGCGCGATCTGCCAAATTCTCATAGATCCTCTTAGCGGTTTCGTCTGCCCGCAAGAGGTTTCGTTCACCCGCAGAATGAATCGCAAGAATGGCGCTCGTCAACCCGCCGGCAAGGTGCTCGGCAGTCGCCCTCAACTCGGCGTTGATGGCCTGAAAGGCTGACTTCTGCTGATGCAGGAGGGACTGAAGACTTCTCAGCCCTTCCTCTCTCGCCTCGCAACTTTCTTTCACCAGTCGCTCTGCCGATGCCTCGATTCGCGTTGCACTATCAGCAAAGCGTTGGGCGCGAGCGATGTACTCGGCGAGGATATGAACGTTGTCGTATCGGAGGTCGGATGGGCGGACCCCTTTGTATAAATCGTTCGGTTCTACCATGCACACCTCGCGCTTCAAGCCGCAGACAGACTTGCCAATGGCGACGAGGCCCAAACCTGCTTAAACTGCTCAGCGAGCCGGCGAGCACGCTCGCGCAAGAGGAAAGCTTGCGTAAGCCGATAGCGTTGATCGCCATCGGTCTCGACCGCAAACGCCGCATCGTAGTCGGTGTCATCGGCGGCGAGTTGAATCACAGAACGATCGTCTGCGTTGAAGACGTCGAACTTTGGCTCCTGCGGGATGGCAACGCGACAGAAGTGAAAACCAATCTTTTTCGAAGCAAGATCCAGCTTTTTAAAGCTGTCGAGTCCGTCTTCGGGAGACTCGATATTGTTGGGCAACACCACGATTCGAGCGGGGTCAACACCGAGGTTGTCGATGAGGTCAACAATCGTGGAAAGCGAGTCGTTCATGACCCCGGCGCTGTCGGTGCAAGGGATAACCCAGCAATGGATCCGACCAGCGATGGCGCCAATCGCCCGAAGCTCTTTCATGACCGCCTGGTAGTTTGAGTTGCCAACGTCAATGCAGAGGCTCTTAGTCGCACCGACCACGGCCTCGGCGACGAACTCGAACTTTCGACCTGCGACCTTTGCCTTTGCTCCCTGCCCGGAGTCATTGAAGGTTTCGACCTGAATCCAGTCCGCACCAAGAAGTGGAGCGACAAGGTGCTTGGAGATGGTGGACTTACCGACCTTCCCGGCTTTGTTAATGACGATGACTGAGAATTTGTCTTTGATGATCATGTTGGTCTCGGAGGTTAGGGTGATTGCATTTGCGCTAGCCATTTGTGACTAGGACATCGTCGGGTTCTGGCTGCGTTCGGATACAGATACTTCGGTCATGAACTCGCGGACGTCAGTCCTTTTTTTGATCGTGGTCTCGATTGCAGACTTCGGCTCGTGCACCAGTTGGTTCGACAACGGGCGGGGAGGGTCGAGACCTTGTTTCCTCTCCGACGGCCGTGCGGCCTGGTTAACATTGCTCTCCTGAAACGGTCCACCGAACCCCGTGTTCGCGAAGACGGCATTCAACTTTTTCAATTTTTCGATGCGAGCCTTCACCCACAGGTGAACAGCCTGGCGAGTGATCGTCACCCCTCTCGGAGGCTCGGCGAGCCAGTTCACGATGTCCTGCATGGATTTGCCCTCGCGGGTCATGATCAGGACCTCTCTGGCGTAGGGCTCCAACACCCTGCCCTTGGGGCCAGGCTTCGACCTTGCGGCCGCGTGTGTAGCAATGTTGTCCAACACTTCGCGCCCTCCCCGCTCAACCTGCCGGCTTGGCAATACGCACGCGCCGCCTGTCGTAGACCTGGCGCACCATTCGCTCGCTGCTGTGCATGGTCGCGTCGACCACATCGCGGTCACCTCGAGCCATCTTGTCACTGACGCCTTTGGGGCGGCAGTCCTGCAGAGAGAACTTCGTGAACGCGACCTTGCGCTTCTCAGCCTCCTTCATGCACTCGGCCATGAGCTTCGCAAGGGTCGCCTTCCAGCCGCCTTTTGTGTATTGCTGCCCGCTCAAGTTTCCGAAGACGTACCAGGTGCCAGCAACTTCACGGCGCTCGATGGCAAGCGCTTCGTCCATGGTGGACTTGAGTTCCGGGCTCCATTCGATGACACCCACTTTCATCGCCTCGCCGCGCTGCCTTTTCGCGGCTTGCCACTCGATGCCGTCTTCTCGAATCTGAGGGCGCGTCAACCCGCGTACCTCGACCGAACGCCGGACACAGAGAAACGCCGTCTTAAGCGCCAACGCGACGATGTGCTGAGGGCCACCCATGCGCCGGCCGACCTCGACCGCGAGACCAAGCTCGCTATCGGTCACATACCTATCGCCCTTCTGGGTTGCCAGTTTCTCCACATTGGCGAACGGATTCGCCTCGATGCGTCGCGTGCGCACGGCGTATTCGAAGATGACACGGCCTAGCGCAATTTCCTTGTTTCCTTTTTCGGCGCGTGGACGAGGCTTCCCTTGCTTGTCGCGAGCAAGCAAGCACGCATCT
This sequence comes from Hydrogenophaga sp. GW456-12-10-14-TSB4, assembly GCF_059424305.1. Classification (NCBI taxonomy): domain Bacteria; kingdom Pseudomonadati; phylum Pseudomonadota; class Betaproteobacteria; order Burkholderiales; family Comamonadaceae; genus Hydrogenophaga; species Hydrogenophaga sp. GW456-12-10-14-TSB4. The sequence goes on from NZ_JBWKZH010000022.1 coordinate 4,045, forward strand.
AGGTAGTCATACGCCTCACCCTTCTTAATGTCAGCGACGCGCCACGCTCCCCAGGCCTTGCACAGCATGGCGGCTTCTCGCTTGTTCTCCTTGAGCGTGCTCTCTGCCCGCTTCTGGGCGGCCAGCGTCGGAAGTCTCTCTTGCCACGTGAACCATGCGTCGCACAGCGCCTGAAAGCTATCGTCTGAAGGCTTTCCGAGGCGAATAGCCGCACACCGGCTGATCGCCTCACTGCGCAGGTCGTGGATGCGCGCCTTGTCGGCAATGTCGCAGTGCAACCGGAATTCCCAGCTGCCATTCGGATTCTTGTAGCCAATGGAGTAACGAAGCTTGCCTCGCCTCTCATAGACGCGGAATGGCAGGCCATCTGGTCGGTCCCTGCGGCGAATCACAGCAGACCCGCCGTCATGAACGAGTAATTGGCCTTCCTCTTGCGCTCTGGCTGAATGCCGGATAACCGCGCGTCGCGATACGCGCGCAAAACTTTCGGGATGTCGCCACGGCGTGCAGGCGGCTCATAAACCCAACCTCGCGCCTCGAGCCAAGCGCACATGCGCTTTGGTTGCAGCGTGCCTGTGAGGGCACCGAGCTCTTCTCGGGACATGAGCGCGCCGACGTGGTCGTATCCGGCCTGATCGACAAAAAGCCCTGATTTAACGTTACATAAACCATAATCTGCCGTTGCATATCTTGAGTGTCGCATAGATGTTCACTTGATCTTCTCTATGTGAAATAGCATACTGACGACCATGGATCGCCACAAGTTTTAAGTTTTAATTTAAAAAATTAACGTTATACAAAGGACATTTATGGCTAGAACAGTGAGCTGGCTTGCCGCGGAACGCACGGCAATGATCGGAATCTTTAAGGAAATGGAGCGCAACTCTTCATACACGCGTGACGGAGCAACCCGTGGAGACTTGAGCCTTATGCTCGCGCGCCTCTCACAGGAAGCGGCTGGCAAAGACGGGCGGGCACGCTCGCTTTCAGCAATGCGTCAAGCGTGGTGGAGATGGACTACCGATGGGCCAAATGCATCGACACCGCCCGTGCACGAGATGGCATTGATGGTTCGATATGCCAAAAACAATGGTTGGTTGCGAGACTTGAGCCGACCGGACTGTTTGTCACTCGTGAAGCGGCTGATGAACGAACTCAACAAGCATCGAGTAGTCGGACAAAGAACACGTGAGGTAGCCTGGGCTCCGACAGTGCGCATCGCGGTTGAAAGCTTCATCGACTTCCTTGAGACACGAATCGTCGAACGCGCAGAAGGTGACTACAAGAGCGTAGTCATCCCTAGCGCCTTGATCATTCAGCAGGAAGTGAGCGCGCTGTTTACTGAATTGACCGAGCGTGTGTTAGTCGGCCTCAATACGCCGCGTGAAATCTTCAAGGAACCGCACGAAACCGACACCTACCTTCAGCCCCTCGAAGGCTGGCCTGAGACGTTTCGAAGACTCGCGTCCGATATGTCCGAAATCCTAAACAGCGCCGCGAAGGAGTACGAAGAGATCGAAGCCTCGCTTTTCCCTCCTCCATCTGATTCAGGAAGCACTCTGCGGCGAAAAAACCTCCTTCACCGGTCGCCGAGGAACGCTGAACCGCACTAGGCAATAGCTTGGTTTGTAGTCAGAAATTCCGCTGTAAGTTAGTGATTCATATAGGTGTCAGCGGGACTCTTCGGCTTTTTGGGGTGTTTTTCGACCTGCTTGAGATCTGACTCCCGTAAAAGTCCCGCAGCAATCTGCACTGTTAGGCGCGGCCTACCCTCCCTCGCTGCAGCCAAAATTGATCACCGTCGCGGTAGATCAGTGCACACAAGGTATAAGGCGTATCAGTCGCCTGCGATGTACAACGCCGGTTTTGCGGGCGATCTCGTTAGGCCGTACGATGCAACCATGACGACCTTCGCAGAAAACCTCAAAAGAGAGATCGCCCGAGTAGCACGCAAGGAGCTCAAGGCCGAGCTCGACGCTTTGCGCAAGACTTGTACGACCCAGCGGTCAGACATTGCAGCCCTCAAGCGCGACGTAAAGTCATTGCAAGGCCGCTTGTTTCGTGCCGAGCGCGTGACCCACAAGACAGCGGCGGTAGTGTTGCCATCAGTTCCCCCACCGACCAAGCCCGCTACCCGCTCGCCTGTGGGGGCGCTGGGCTCTTTTAACCACGAGGCATTTGCAGACTTCCGCAAGACCCTGCGAATCACACAAAGTGAAATGGGCCGGTTGGTGGAGGCATCTACGCTATCAGTTTGGAAGTGGGAGACCGGCAAGGCGCAGCCCCGTGCAGGAGCTCTTCTTCGGATCCAGACCGCCATGAAACTGGGAAAGCGCGCCGCCATAGCTAAGGCCACAACACCTACCTGATTGGGATCGCGGGAGGTCGCGGGCGTTTCAGGCTAACGCGTCGACCTGAACGCCAAAAAGCTACTGGGCACGCGCGATGGTGGTGGCCATGGTGGCGTCGCCCAGATGCTTGCCCCGGTTCCGCACCACTCGGCCGGGGGTTATGACGATGGCGTGGCGCAGCTCGTAGCGCTGGTGAACCATGGCCTGCAAGAGCTCGGCGCCGATATCCGCGATGCGCCGGGTCAGGAATAGGTCGTCCGTTTGCGGAAACAGGACCAGGATGTTCGCCTGCTGATTCACTCCTCTTGGCGCTAAGAATATTCACATAATGCTAAATCGTGGACTATCAAAAAATCGAAATTCGCAAGCCACCGGGGCTGGCTGGTTCATGCGATTTGAAGCACTTTCAGAAGGCAATCCCAGCAACGCTGCCGCCAATCCACGCCAGTGGCTACGGCGCCGCTTGTGCGAGCACGCAAATTCCACACGCCCCTTCCAGAAACCGCCACTGATCGATCGTTGGCGGCTTGCGGCAGCTACCTCCAGTTTGACAAGCTTCGCCACCTCATCGTTTGTTGATCAGGCGCCGGCATTTTGCGAGGCTACGCTGAACGATCTCGAGGTGATACGGCGCGGTCTCACGCGTGATGACCGTCAACGCGGCCTCGTACGCCCGCACCGCCTGGTGCAGCCGCTCGGGGTCGTTTTCGCGCTCGCCAAGGGTGGTGAGGGCATCGCCCAGATTGTTCTGCGTCATTGCCCAGTGCATCGGTGCGCGCTCACGCGTGTATTCCTGTAGCGCGGCCAGGTACGTCTGCACCGCCTGCTGGAGCCGTTCGATGCCACCTTCGCGCTCACCAAGGGACTTGAGCGCATTGCCCAAGTTGTTCTGCGTCATCGCCCACGCGAGCGGAGCGCGCTCCCGCGTGCGCTCCCGCAGCGCCGCCTCGCACGCTTGCACCGCCTGCTCAAGGCGCTCGGTTCCATTTTCGCGCTCGCCGAGGGTTGTGAGCACACTGCCCAGATTGTTCTGCGTCATCGCCCACTCCAGCGGTACGCGCTCGCGCGTGTACTCCTGTAGCGCGGCCAGATACGCCTGTACTGCCTGCTGCAGCCGTACGATACCGCCTTCGCGCTCACCAAGGGACTTGAGCGCATTGCCCAGGCTCATCTGCGTCATCGCCCAGTGCATCGGTACGCGCTCGCGGGTGCGCTCCTGCAGCGCAGCCTGATACGCCTGCACCGCCTGTTGCAGCCGTTCGGTGCCGCCATCGCGCTCACCAAGCGTCTTTAGCGCGGTACCGAGGTTGTGCTGCGTCATCGCCCACTCCAGCGGCACGCACTCGCGAGTGCGTTCCTGTAGCGCTGCCTGGTACGCTTGCACCGCCTGCTGCAGCCGTTCGGTGCCGACATCGCGCTCACCGAGGGTCTTGAGCGCGGTACCCAGGTTATTTTGCGTCATCGCCCAGTCCCGTGGCGCTCGCTCGCGAGTGCACTCCTGCAATGCGGCCAAATACGCCTGCACCGCCTCCTCGAGTCGCTCGGTACCGCTTTCGCGCCGACCAAGGTCACTCAGCACGTTGGCAAGGTTGTTCTGCGTCGTCGCCCACTCCAGCGGCACACGCTCGCGCATGCACTCCTGCGACGCGGCCCGAAACGCTTGCGCCGCCTGCAGCAGCCGTTCAGTGCCGGGCTCTCGCTTTCCTAAGACCGCCAACGCAGTGCCAAGCCAGACCAACGCCTCACCGCGCTCCTCGCGACTCCCGGCCACCGCTAGGCGCCTGCGTGCCAACGCTTCCGCCACCTCCAGGGGCAAGCGCAGGCCGCGCTCCTCGCCTTCTGCGCAGTACGCTCTGAGCCTATTTTTGAAGAGCTCACTCGCCGCGGCGCACACCGGATGATGGATTCCAACCAGCCTCTCCACCGCATCGGCCACGCGCTGCGGCTGGCGCAGTAGCATCGCCTGGCTCACGGATGCCTCGAGCAACTGCACACGTCGGCGCCGCGCAGCTTCACGCTCGCCCGCCTCGCGCCGGTCCAGTTCCGCAAGAGCCTGGTCGATCGACTGTGCACCTTGCTCGAGCTGACCTTCCTCGATCGACTGGCGAACACGGACGAGCACTTCGTCAACGAACAGATCCTGGTAGTACGACGAGTGCCCTTTCGCGATAAGCTCCAGAGCGACGCTCACCGCGGCATCTAGCTCTTGCACCGCGCGATCAAACTCGATCAGGTCATCTGGGCGCAAGCGCTTGGCCAGGGAAAGCACAGTGTTGTGAGCGAGTTGGCCTGGCCCGCTACCAATCTGCCCTTTGGCTTCAATGGCAGCCACCAGTTGGGCCAGTTGCTCTTGCATCCGGTCGAGCATGCCTGTCTGGAGATCGATCTTCGCGTCAACAACCGAGACCTGATCACTCAGGACTTGCCAGCGCGCAGTCCACTCAGCATCGACGCGCCCAAGCCAAGCAGCGAGCCCACCTTCGATTGAGGTGCCGCCTAGCGAATCGAGCAAGCGGTCGAGCCGCGCATCTTGGCCACGCAGCAGCTCAAGGCACTGCTGTCCAAGCTCTACCCCGAAGCCCCCGATGGCGATCACAAAGGCTTGGCTCGCCTCTGGATAGCGATCTGGACTCTTAATCGTCTCGGCAAAAACGGCATACACCAAGTCGCCGAAGGTGCGCCGACTGCTGGCCCCTGGCACAGGAAGGCCCTGGCGGGCGATCTGCTCGTGCAGGCTCGGCACCTCGTGTATCGGCCAACCGGATACCGCCGCTACATTCTCGCGAAATGACTCTGTCATAGCTTCACCAGCGGCCGCACGGTTCCCCGTCATCGTCGCGGGCAAGTCGACGACGAGTTCCCGCAGGTGCCGGTCCATGGGAGCATGTCCCGGGTGAACATCGCGGTCGAAGGCCTCAGCACGCAGCGCACGCAGACCAGTGATCAAAACGGTCGAGAAGCGCTGAATGTCTCGACTTTGCGAGGCCCATTCGGGCGTTGCGCAGGTTTGCACCACCGAACAGTCGATCTGCAGCGCCGCCTCAATCCAAGCCAGGCGCAGTGCGCGCAGCAGGTCTTCGTTGGCCGCGATTGACGCAAAAGGGTTGACGTCGTTTAAGCGTGCGATGGCACGCTGCCGAAAGCGGCGAGGAACCAGTTTGTTGACGGCCGGCAAACCGCCCAGGACCGTGCCGAATATCTCCTCGCCCCATCCCGACGCCATAGCTTCCTCCTGAGGAACGCCCCCCGCGCACTTATGGACACGGTGTTGCGCGGCTGTGCGTCAAGGTCCTTGTAGGGCGTCCTCAAGGGGCTACTTGACGCAGACGACTTCCTGTTACGGTTGCCGTTGAAGGCGCGCCAGGCCAACAACAAATACTTCAAAGCTGACCAGCTTCACTCAGTCTTGAGGAAATAGTCAGTTGCGCAAGCGTGTCCGAGTGGATCATGTTAGCTACTACCCCGAAGGCCAGCAACGGGCCGAGGCTGTTTGAAAACGCCTGAATCAAGTAGAAAGTCGACCTTTCAGATCGCGTCAGCATCCACGATCGAGACCATGGGAAATGGTTTTGCCGCCCGTGAAAACGGTGTGCGCACACGTTTTCACCCAGTATCGGCCGATAGCCGTCATGCCAGCTCAGTCGAAAGCGGGTCGAGGCTACACGCATATTGCATTCACATTCTGTGGCTGCGGTTGGTAGGGAATTCCATGCACGTCGCTGTGTGGACGCTATGCTTGCCTCTCGAAGGACAGCGATGCTTTTGCCATCGCAAAGACAGAAGCCCTCGATAGATCATAGGGTTACGGGACAGTCGACTTGGCTAAATTTTCCGGATCCAGTCACCGGATCCAGTCACCGGATCCAGTCACGAACGCGACGGCGCTATTCGTTGCTCCGAAGAGCTTCGAGTGCTTCGTCCAGTGTTTCGACGGCCTCCAAATGGAGAGCAATAGCGTTCGCATCGAGCTCAATCCCGGAGGGCATGTGCGGCAGTGCGCTGCGGTAGCTCAAGTGCGTAAAGAGATTTACCTTCGCGCGCGAGTCCGACCAATCCTCATTTTGAACGCAGCGACGACTCGCGATAACTATATCTTATCGAGGCTTATTTATGGGCATGCGGAAGAGGGGTTTTGGACCCCAACTGGTCCATGATCGCGCCCATCGGCGTGCTCTTGTCCAGCACCTTGCGCTTGCCCGGTCGCATGGCCACGTGCCAGTTGACGGCGATGTCTTGGGTCTCTTCGCGCTTGCCCACGCCCAGGTAACCAGCGTCGTCATAGACGTCCGTTTCTTCTCCATGCACCAGTGCGTGCGGCTGCGTCACGTCGTTGACGTTGGCCGCTGTACCCACCACCGTGTGCACCAGGCCCGAGTCCGCATCGACCCCAATGCGCGCCTTCATCCCGAGTGTCACTGGTTGCCCTTCTTGGTCTGGTGCATCTCGGGGTCGCGCCCGCCACTGCTGTTCTTGGTCGAACTCGGTGCTGCGATCAAGGTGGCATCAACCACCGTGCCGCTCTTCAGAAGGAGCCCCTCGGCGGCCAGCGTGGCGTTGACGGTGGCCAGAATCTGCAAGCTCAGGTTGTGGGCGACGAGCAGATGACGGAACCGCAGGATGGCGCTCTCGTCGGGCAGGTTGTCTGCCCCGGCATCCAGGCCCACGAATTCACGAAACAGCGCCATGTCGTGCAGCCTCTTCCATGGACGGGCCCGAGAGGTTGAACAACTGCTGGACGAAGTGAATGTGCAGCATGGTCTCGACGGCAAACGGCGGGCGCTCCCCTTTGGCGCCGCGCGCTGGCGCGTGCGGTGCAATCAGCTCAACCCACGGCACCACCAGGTTCATCTCGTCGAGGAACTCGCGCTTGCGCGTCCTCTTGGTTTTGCGCTCGAATCCGCTCTCGCCCAGGCTCACTTGTTTCATGCCGTCACTGTCTCACATCGGGCCAGGGGCACCAGGGTCGTGCAGACGCTCCCTAGCGTGATTTCCACTGCCAGCGGCTGGTTGCAACCGAACCTGACACCTTTGTAAGGAAGCAGACGGGCTCGCGTCAGGCAGGCTTATACATACTTCGACCATAGCGAATAGGAAGTCCAAAAGACAGAACAGTCCATTAGGTAACCTTAGTCGACTTGAGGCGTTGCATTTTTCTTGGCGGCGTCAGTGCCCATATTGGGCTGAAGCACTTGTTTAAACTTTCCGTTCACCTCTTTACCTTAATTGCCAGGAGTTCAAATGACATTCGCACAAGCCTCCTTCACCAAGCGCTCAGGTCTTTGGTTCGCGGCGACTCTTCTTGCCGCCTCGTCTGCTACTGCGGCGGGCATACACGGCGGCGGACACGATGAATCGCCCATTGGCGAAGCTGGTGTTGCTGGCAAAGTCTCACGGACCATTCAAGTCGATGCCGCAGATAGCATGCGTTTCACTCCCTCCCTGGTAGCCGTCAAGAAGGGAGAAACGATCCGCTTTGTCGTCACAAATTCTGGCAAGGTACCGCACGAATTCAGCCTGGGCACGGAAAAGGAATTAAAAGAGCACTACGAGGTGATGAAAAAAAATCCGGGCATGGAGCATGAAGAAGCTAACAAAATTTCCTTAAAGCCGGGAAAAACAGGTGAGGTCATCTGGCGTTTCACCAAGGGTGGAGTCGTTGATTTCGCCTGCCTTCACCCGGGGCACTACGAGGCGGGGATGAAGGGTCAAATTAGTGTGACCAACAAGTCAGCATCAGCGGTCTCGCCTTCACTAGCAGCTGCTGGTCCCGTACCGGCGCAAATGACGATGGTGCAAAATAAATCGGGCATGGACCAAGGAAAGATGGGAACGGCAGCCAGTCCTGGCTTGACGGACGGTGAAATCCGCAAGATTGATAAAGAAGGCGGGAAGATTACGATCAAACATGGAGAAATTAAGCACCTGGATATGCCCGCAATGACCATGGTTTTCACAGCCAAGGAAAAGGCAATGTTGGACAAGGTTCAGGTGGGTGAAAAAATTCAGTTCATCGTCATCCAAGAAGCAGGCAAGATGGTCGTAACGGACATCCAATCTCGTAAATGATTTGACTGCGAGCAGCGATACGGCTTTGGCGAACCGCAGGGTTAGAGCTGCAGAGCCTTTCCGTGCTGGGCCATTTCGCGAAAAGCGGCAATTGACTATTCGCCAGTGAACTTGGGAAACCTATCTTCTTAAAAATCGCGGAGAAATATGAAAATTCATCTGCTCGCTAAAAACCAGGTACGCTGCTTCCTAGCGACTGTATTTTTCGTTCCGTCTCTCGCATTAGCGCAGGCTCCAGAGCCGGAAACCATCAAGACGGATTACAAGCTTGCTTACAGGTCGGCTTTGTCGGAATACGAGCCCTACAAGGAGCAATCTGTTCAATCTTGGAAGGAAGCCAATGACAAGGTGGGGGAGATTGGGGGATGGCGTGCCTACGCCAAGGAGATACGCCAAGCGGAGCCTGCGACCCAATCTGATCAGCCTGCTCCAGGACATGATGCTCCTCATGGAGGCAAGAAATGATCCGCCTCTTACGAATGCGCCATACGAAAGTCGCGATCGCTGCAGCTGCTGTTGTGGTGTTGTCGGGTTGCGCCAGTGTGAATCTGGAACAAAGCCTGTCTAGTGCCAATGCGACGGCAAACAGTTTTACGGATGGCCAGCTCACACTTGCCCGTGACCAAGGCGAACGTGATGGCTTGCGCAGACGTGCTTTGGATCTGCTGAGTAAGCCTCTGGAGCAGAAAGACGCCGTTCAGCTTGCGCTCGTTAACAGTCCGTCAATGCAGGCCATGGTGGCTCAAAGTTGGGCTGATGCATCCATGGCAGCCCAGACCGGCCGCATTGCCAATCCAATTCTCAGCCTCGAGCGTATGCGCTTGGGAGACGAAACCGAAATTGGGCGACTCCTGTCCTTAGGCCTGCTGGACTTATTGATGTTGCCTGCGCGCAAAGGCATTGCAGAAGGGCGCATCAAGCAGGCCCAACTACGCCTGAGCAGCGATGTGGTCGATCAAGTCACTCAAGTTCGCCAAACCTGGGTGCGTGCTGTCGCGGCCCAGCAGACTTTCTCGTACACCCAGCAAGTCTTTGCTAGTGCCCAAGCCAGTGCCGAATTGGCCAAGAGGCTGCAAGCAGTCGGCAATTTTAATAAGCTGGACCGAGCACGCCAGCAAGCCTTCTATGCGGATACGGCGAACCAATTAGCCGTTGCTCAGCACCAGTCCACAGCAGCTCGTGAAGAGTTGATCAGGTTGCTGGGCCTGGATGACGACCAAGCAGTGATGCTTAAGCTGCCAGAGCGTTTGCCTATATTGCCCAAAGAGCCTTTGTCTCCTCAGGCAGCGGGCCGTCAAGCGTCCCAAGCTCGATTGGACCTTCAGATCGCTAAGGCGGAATATGACGCTGCCGCCCGTGCGCAAGGCTGGAACACTGTGTCGACGTTCACAGACATTGAGTTAGGAATTCGAAGAGATTCCGTTTTTGACAGGGCAGACAATTCCAAGCAGACACGTCGCGGTTTTGAAATTAGCTTAGAGTTGCCGATTTTTGATTGGGGAGGCATGCGGCGCGACTCGATGAATGCACAAACGTTGGCCGCTGCTAACCGCTTGGAGGCGACGGCTCGCGCGGCTGGATCAAGTGTTCGAGAAAGCTATTCCGCCTACCGAACCGCTTACGACGTCGCTCGGCACTACCGCGATGAGGTGATCCCGCTTAGGAAAACCATCTCAGAAGAAAATCAGTTTCGTTACAACGGAATGCTTATTAGTGTCTTCGAGTTGCTGGCCGACTCTCGCGATCAAGTGAACTCCGTCATGGCGGCCCTAAACGCCGAGCAGCAGTTCTGGCAAGCGAACGCTGCACTCCAAGCCTCCCTCATCGGCAAGCCTACAAGCGCTGGAGCCTCGGGCGGCAATGCTGGAGTCGCCACTGAATCTGGCGCAGCTCATTGATCCCAAAGGAAGCCAAAATGACCTCGAGAAGAGATTTTTTCCGCGTTGCTAGTATTGCCGGAGGAGCCGTGGCCGCTGCGAGCGTGAGCCGTGTGGCGATGGCGGCGCTGCCTGAACCTGTCTTTCAAACCAGTCCCGACACCATGGCCCCCTTGGTGCCCAATTCGGGTCGCCCCTACAACCCGGTGGTTACCCTCAACGGCTGGACGATGCCTTGGCGGATGAACCAAGGCGTTAAGGAGTTTCACTTAGTGGCTGAGCCCGTGGTGCGAGAAATGGCTCCTGGCTTCAAAGCCCACCTTTGGGGATACAACGGCCAGAGCCCCGGCCCCACCATCGAGGTTGTCGAGGGTGATCGCGTTCGGGTGTTTGTGACCAACAAGTTGTCTGAACACACCAGTATTCATTGGCATGGGCAACGACTCCCCAATGGAATGGATGGGGTGGTGGGGTTGAACCAGCCCCCCATTCAGCCCGGAAAGACTTTCGTCTACGAATTCGTGGCGCGCCGCCCCGGCACATTTATGTATCACCCCCATGCGGATGAAATGACTCAAATGGCCATGGGAATGATGGGCTTTTGGATTACGCATCCCAAGACGAAAAACCCGCTGATTGACGAGGTGAATCGCGATTTTTGCTTCCTTCTCAACGCCTACGACATCGATCCTGGAAGTTACACGCCGAAAATCATGACGATGCTCGACTTCAATTTGTGGAGTTGGAACAGTCGCATCTTCCCCGGCATTGACTCTCTAAACGTACGTCTAAACGACAAGGTCCGCATTCGGATAGGCAACCTGACGATGACCAATCACCCAATGCATCTGCACGGCCACGAGTTTATCGTGACTGGTACCGATGGAGGTCCCACGCCGAAGAGTACACGGCTTTATGAGGTCACCGCGGACGTGGCAGTCGGTCAGATGCGTCAGATCGAGTTCTTGGCGGATGAGGAAGGCGACTGGGCCTTCCATTGCCATAAGAGCCACCACACCATGAACGCAATGGGTCATGACATTCCCACCATGATTGGCGTGGATCACCGTGGGGTGGCAAAGAAGATCAACAATCTCATTCCCGATTACATGGTGATGGGAGAGCGCGGCATGGCGGATATGACCGAAATGGAAATGCCTATTCCAGACAACACGATCCCTATGATGACGGGAGACGGCCCCTATGGATCGGTCGAGATGGGCGGCATGTTCAGCGTCGTGAAAGTTCGCCGGGACCAAAAGCCGGGGGACTACAAGAACCCCGGCTGGTACAAGCACCCCGAAGGCACGATGGCTTATGAATTTACTGGTCCGATGGCCGAACCAGCCCGCTTCAAGGCCGAGGGAGGACAGTCGATGCCTCGCAAGGAAAAGCCCTCAACGGATACCGTTGTGAAGATCAAGAAACCCTCTGTGCATGGAAGCCACTGAAGTACCGTTTTGCCGGATTCACGCCCTGTCGATGTCTTGCGGCAGCTTCGTAAGTAGCGCGTATGGCCCACCGGGGCGGGAGCAAGTGCCCGAAGGTGGCGGGCGGGTTAACCGTCCTCCCATCCCACTCTTGGCTGGCAGCGCGGCACGTGAACAGTGGCAAGTTCGTATGGCCACGTGAGGCCGCCACCACTGCCAAGCCCGGCAACGGCAAAACACATCGAGCCTACCTCTGGGCCTACGGCGCCTTCGAGAACACTAAGTCGGTGGTCTATGACTTATGCGAAAGCCGTGTGAGCGAGCATGTCCGAACTTTCCTGGGCACGGCAAAGGGCGGCCTGGCTCTTAGACACCCGATACCCCAAGCATCTCGGGATGCAGTGCAATTGACCTGTACGGTACCAGGCGCGACGATACGCTTGGCGCACGGGACGCCTGACGTCGTCGGCGGCTACTGGTTCATCTGCTGTAAACGTCCGGTCATCCTATCTTGACGGACGCCCTACAGGCGCAGCTTTTGCATCGCGGCGTTCACGGCATTGAAGTCGAAGCCAGCGGGATCGAAGAATCCGCCGTTCCACTCCCACATTGCCAAGTGCTCAGGATGCATTGGGTCGACGATAGCCTGCAAGAAGTCGCTGAAGCCCGGTGGCCCGCCCACATCTTCAGGAGGACAGGCGTTGGCTCCGGCTATGCAAAGCGGGCGAGTGTTCTTCGCGCCGGGCTCCAAGGCCGTCCTCGACATGGATCCGGTGGCGCCAGCCGTCGCCAAAAGCCGTAGGTGTAGATCAACTCGGTGGTGCCGCCGGCGAGCACCGCCGCCAGATCGAACACCCGTTCATCCCGCGTCTCGATGCTGGACGGCTACTCGGGGTGATCTCAATCTCGATGCAGAAAACCGGGTTAGCAGCCGAAAGTTAACCGGCATTCCATCGCACCCTCTGGAACCAATGCGGAAAGGCTTAGAGCTGACGAGCCCATGGGGGAACCAGCTTACCAAGCGTTTATCTGCGTTTTGTCGACTCCGACACCTTGGCCAAGTCACTATCCAGGCGCGAGGTAGAAGCATGTTGGAGGTACCAATCGAAGACTGCCCCTGTCCCTTCGCTTTGGGATGTGCCAAGCGAGAACTGATGCGATCAGCGGCGGTGCACAGCCGCCAGAACAGCCGTCCGTACCACGGCATGTAGGCACACCACATTGATTGCGTGCACGACGAACTGATGTTGATCAGGAGCAAACTACGAGTTTTGCGCCCTTAACTCCAGCCGAGCCTGGATTGCATTCATCTGCTCAATCTCCTTTCGCTGAGCACTTGCAATTTCCTCACACAGTTTAATAAGCTCCACGTCCTGGATGCGGGCTTCACGACACATCAGGATGGCGCCGGAGTGGTGCAGGATCATGGATGCGATGAACTGTATGTCGCCAATCGCGCTTTGTTGACGTGTGGCGGCCAATGCGGCGACGAAAATCAGGGCGAGAACGACATGAAGCGCCCAATCGCACGCGCAGATTCAGTGAAAGCTCCGAAGAAGTGCTGCGCATTCAGACGGGGACCGCCGCTAGTGCACGCGCGGAGGATGCTCAAGAGGCAAGGACAGCGTGCCCCTGCTGTCGGCCTCCGAAGCGGTTTGCGGCTGGCACGGTTGTAAGCAGCGGTACGGCCAATCCGAGACAGCGTCAACGCGGCTTCCGCATCAGCCGGTAGGCCACCGGCACCACAAACAGCGAAAGCAGCGGCGCACTGATCATGCCGCCCACCATGGGCGCGGCGATGCGCTGCATCACCTCGCTGCCGGTGCCCAGGCCCCAGAACAGCGGCAGCAGCCCGGCCACGATGGTGGCCACCGTCATGGCCTTGGGCCGCACGCGAAGCACCGCGCCTTCCCGGATCGCGTCCAGCAGCGAGGCGTCGCCGTCCAGCCCGGCGTCCAGGCGGTCCCGCCAGGCGTGCTTGAGGTAGAGCAGCATGATCACGCCGAACTCGGCCGCCACACCGGCCAGCGCGATGAAGCCCACCGCACTGGCCACTGACAGGTGGTGCCCGAGCAGCCACAGCAACCACACGCCACCCACCAGCGCAAACGGCAGCGTGGCCATGATCAGCAGCGCCTCATCGAACCGGCGAAAGATCAAATAGAGCAGCACGAAGATGATGAGCAGCGTGAACGGCACTACCAGCTGCAGCTTGGCGGTGGCGCGCTCCAGGAACTCGAACTGCCCAGACCACGACACCGAATACCCCGCTGGCAACTCCACCGCAGTGGCCACGGCGCGCTGCATGTCGAGCACCGCGCCCCGCAGGTCGCGGCCGCGGATGTCCACGTACACGAAGCCGGCCAGGCGCGCGTTCTCGCTGCGCAGCATGGGCGGGCCGTCGCTAATGCGCAGATCGGCCACGTCCGACAACACCAGGCGCTGGCCGGTGGGCGTCACGATGGGCAAGGCGCGCAGCTTGGGCAGCGAGTCGCGCAACTCGCGCGGGTAGCGCAGGTTGATTGGGAAACGCTGCAGGCCCTCCACCGTCTCGCCGATGTTCATGCCGCCCACGCTGCCGGCCACGATCTCCTGCACGTCGGCGATGTTCAGGCCGTAGCGCGCGGCGTCGGCGCGGCGGATGTCCACGTCGATGTAGCGCCCGCCGGTGAGCCGCTCGGCCAGCGCGCTGCTCACGCCGGGCACGTCCTTCACCGCCTGCTCGATCTGGCGGGTCAGGCGGTCGATGGTGGCGAGGTCGGCCCCGGCCACCTTCACGCCCACCGGGCTCTTGATGCCGGTGGCCAGCATGTCGATGCGGTTGCGGATCGGCGGCACCCAGATGTTGGAGAGGCCCGGCACGCGCACGGTGCGGTCGAGTTCTTCCACCAGCGCCTCGGGCGTGAGGCCCGCACGCCACTGCTCGCGCGGCTTGAACTGGATCGTGGTCTCGAACATCTCCAGTGGCGCGGGGTCGGTGGCGGTGTCTGCGCGCCCGGCCTTGCCGTACACGCTCTGCACCTCGGGCACGGTCTTGATGAGGCGGTCGGTCTGCTGCAGCAACTCGGCCGCCTTGGACGCCGAGAGCCCGGGCAGCGCGGTGGGCATGTAGAGCAGGTCGCCCTCGTCCAGCGGCGGCATGAACTCGCTGCCGATGTGCTGCAGCGGCCACAGGCTGGCCACCAGCACCAGCGCGGCGACCACCAGTGTGAGCCGAGGCGCCTTCAGCACGGCGTCGAGCACCGGTCGGTACAGCGCGATCAGCGCGCGGTTCAGCGGGTTGGCGGTTTCCGCCGGGATGCGCCCGCGGATCAGGTAGCCCATGAGCACGGGGATCAACGTAACCGCAAGGCCGGCGGAGGCCGCCATGGCATAGGTCTTGGTGAAGGCCAGCGGCGCGAACAGCCGGCCTTCCTGCGCCTCCAGCGTGAACACCGGGATGAAACTCAGCGTGATGATCAGCAGCGAGAAAAACAGCGCCGGGCCGACCTCGGCCGCGGCGGTGGCGATCACCTTCCAGTGCGCGTCGCCGCGCAGCGTTTCGCCGGGGTGCTGATGCGCCCAGCGCTCCAGGTGCTTGTGCGCGTTCTCGATCATCACGATGGCCGCGTCCACCATGGCGCCGATGGCAATGGCGATGCCGCCGAGCGACATCACGTTGGCGTTGATACCCTGCTGCTGCATCACCCCGAACGCAATGAGCACGCCCAGTGGCAGCGACACGCTGGCCACCAGCGCGCTGCGAAAGTGGAATAGGAACGCCACGCAGACCAGCGCGACCACGATGAACTCCTCCACCAGTTTCACGCCCAGGTTTTTCACCGCGCGTTCGATCAGGCCGGAACGGTCGTACACCGGCACGATCTCCACGCCCGCCGGCAGGCTGCGCTGCAACTCGGCCAGCTTGGCCTTCACCGCCTCGATGGTCCGCAGCGCGTTCTTGCCCGAGCGCATCACCACCACACCCCCCACGGCCTCACCCTCGCCATTGAGCTCGCCGATGCCGCGCCGCATCTCGGGTCCGGTCTGCACGCGCGCCACGTCGCCCAGCCGCACCGACACGCCGGCCGGCGTGGTCGTGAGCGGAATGGCGCGGAAGTCGTCCAGCGTTTTCAGGTAACCGCTGGCGCGCACCGCGTACTCGGCCTCGCCGAGTTCCAGCACCGAGCCGCCGGCCTCCTGATTGGCGCGGCCCACCGCTTCGCCCACCATCTTCTGCGTGATGCCGTAGCTTGCCAATCGGTCGGGGTCGAGCACGATCTGGTACTGCTTGACCATGCCGCCCACGCTGGCCACCTCGGCCACGTCGGGCACGGTCTTGAGCTCGAAGCGCAGGAACCAGTCCTGCAGCGCGCGCAGTTGCGCCACGTCCTGCTGGCCGGTTCTGTCCACCAGCGCGTACTGGTAGATCCAGCCCACGCCGGTGGCGTCGGGCCCGAGCGAGGTCCTGGCCGTGGCGGGCAGGCGCGCCTGCACCTGGTTCAGGTACTCCAGCACGCGCGAACGTGCCCAGTACAGGTCCACGTTGTCGTCGAACAGCACATAGACGAAGCTGTCGCCGAACATCGAGAAACCACGCACCGCCTTTGTGCCGGGCACCGAGAGCATGGTGGTGGTGAGCGGGTAGGTGACCTGGTTCTCCACGATCTGTGGCGCCTGGCCGGGCCAGGTGGTACGGATGATCACCTGCGTGTCGGACAGATCGGGCAAGGCGTCCAGCGGCGTGCGCTGCATCGCCACCAGACCCCAGGCACTCAGCATCAGCGTGGCCAGCAGCACGAGGAAGCGGTTGGCAATGCTCCAGTGGATCAGGCGCGCGATCATTTGCCCGCCTCCGGCGCCACACGTTGCAGGCTGGTGATGCGCGGCACCTGGCCGTCCTGCATTTCAAACTCGATCTGCAGCCGGTCGCCTGCTTTGAGATCGCGTGGTTGTTCCGAGCGCGGCGGTAACTGAAAGCCCATCTGCATCTGCGGCCACTTCAGCGCCGGGATCGGTGGGTGAGTGAGCGTGACCGTGTCGCCGCTGAGCGCATCGATCACCGCTTCGGTGGTGTAGCGCTGTTGCCTGGACGTAGACGTCGGCGTGAGTTCCTGATTGAGCTGGGCTTCCAGTCCGCGCAGGCTGGCCTCGGAGTCGATCAGGAACTGACCCGAGAGCACCACGCGCTGCCCCATCTGCAGGCCTGCGCTGATCTCGGTCTGCCCCCCAACCTCCAGGCCCGCGGTCACCTCCACCGGGCGAAAGCGTCCCCCTTCCTCAGCCACCATCACCACGCTGCGCCGCCCTGTGTGGATCACCGCATCGCTGGGTACCAGCAAGCTCGCTGCAGCCTTCGGCAGGGCCAGCCGCATGCTCACCAGCATGCCCGGCACCAGCCGGCCCTGCGGGTTGGCCAACTCGACCCTTGCGCGAATGGTGCGCGTGACCGCATCCACCGCAGGCAGCAGCGCCTGCACCCGGCCTTCAAAGGTCTGCCCCGGCGCGCCGGTGCTGGTGGTGCGCACACGGGCGCCCGGTTGCAGCAGCGCGGCCTGGCTCTCGGGCACCGCCCCCTCGGCCCACACCGTGCGGGTGCCCTGCAGGCGCATCAGCAGGGCTCCTGGCATCACCGTGGCACCCTCGCGCACCAGGAGTTCACTCACGATGCCGGCGATGGGCGCGGTGAGTGTGAAGCGCGACTGCACCCTGCCTGAAATCACCACACGCTCGATGTGGGCGGTTGGCATGCCGGCCTGGCGCATGCGCTGCCGCGCGGCATCCTGCAGCGCCTCAGTGCCCGGGCCGCTCAGGCGGGCCAGCGCCAAGTACTCCTCCTGCGCGGACACCCAGTCGGGCACGTAGAGTTCGGCGAGTGGCGCACCGGCGGCCACGCGGTCGAGCGCGGCTTTCACATGCAGCTTCTCGACGAAGCCCATGGCGCGTGAACTCAACTCCACTTGCTCGCGCTCGTTCCAGGCCACATTGCCCACTGCGGTCACTTCCGACACCAGTGAGCCTTCGACCACCGGCGCTGTGCGCAGGCCCAGGTTCTGCTGGATGCGCGGGCTCACCGTGACGCTGCTGGCGTCGGCCGCGTCGCTACCGGCGTAGCGTGGCACCAGCATCATGTCCATGAAGGGCGACTTGGCGGGTGCGTCGAAGTTCTTGCCCGGCACCATGGGGTCGTGGTAATTCAGGATGCGCCGACCCGTTGCCGGGTCCACATCGCCGGCCTTGAGTGCATCCCGGATATGCCGGCGCGTGGCCTCTTCGCCTTGCGGGATGGTCCACTGCGACGGGTCGTCGAGGGCGCTGGTGCTTGCTGCCGGTTGCGCGGTGACCGAAGTGGTGTCGCCCCTGCCTTGCTTCATGCCCAGCCACCAGGCGCCAGCGCCCACGCCAGAGAGAGCGGCCACAGTGGCCAGTGCGATGAGGGATCTTGTCTTGTTCATGGCTTCACTCCAGTCGTGGTGTCGGGGAGCAGGTATTCGAGTTGCGCCCACAGGCCCGCGGTGTCGCGCTCCAGGGCCAGGCGTTCCAGGGCAAGGTTCAGCGCGTCGCGGCGCGCCTGCAGCACGGCGCCCAGGCCTTCGCGACCGCCTCGGTATGCGGCCAGTGCAGCGTCAACACGCTGCGTGGCCAGCGGCTGACGCTGTGCATCCAGGTAGGCCAGTCGATCCCGCCCCGCGCGCCAGTCCTGCTGCCAGCGCTGCACTTGCAGCGCTCGCTCGCGGGTCTTCTCTTCGCGCTCGGCCTCCAGTTCGGTCACACGGGCCAGGCGCGCAGCCAGTTCGCGCTGCTGGCGCTGAGGCTTGTCCCACTGCAGCGGGACGGAGATACCGATCGACACCATGTTGGAGAACTGCGAGCCGCGCTGGCTGAACATGACCTCGGCGCTCCAGTCGGGCCTGAGTTCTTGGCGGGCTACCTCGGCCTCGGCCCGGGCCACGGCTTCGCGGGCCTGCAGCGCGGCAAGATCGGGCAAGAGGTCCATTTGACCGATCGTGGCCGTGCTGCGTTGCCATGATGGGGGATCGGCGAGCGGGTGGTCGGGCGGGCCGCCGGTGAAGCGTGCCAGCGTGAGGCGAGCGTTGGCGCGCTCGGCCTGTGCGCCGATCAAGCCTTGCTCCAACTGAGCCAATGCCTCGCGCGCGCTCAGCGCATCGGCCGTGGAGCCACGCCCACCGCGCAGGGCGGCCTCGGTGGTCTGCACCAGCACACGCGCTTCGGTGATCTGCGCCTGTAGCAACAACAAACGCTGCTCCTGCATGCGGCGCTCCAGCCAGGCTTGGGCCACCTCGGTTTGCAGCAGGGTGGCGCGCTGCGCGCGTTCGCTGAGCGCCGCATCGGCCTCGCGTTCGAAGCGCTCACCGCGGGCGCGGCGCTTGTCCGCGTTGGGCAGCGCCTGCATGAGCGCGACCGAGCGCATGGTCATGAAGTCGCGCGTGGTGTTGAAGCGATCCGGCCCGTTCACGGGCAGGTTGTCCAGCGAGAGGCGCAGCACCGGGTCGGGCCGCTGTGCTGCTGCGACGGCCATGTCGCGAGCGCCTGCCGCGGCGGCATCGGAGGCCTGCAGGCCGCGCGAATGTTCCAGCGCCGAGCGCACCGCCGCGCCCAGGCTCAGCGGTTCGGACGGGTTCGCTGCGGCGGGCGTTGTCGCGATGGCCAGCCAGGCGATGGCGGCGGCCAGCGCGTGCCACGGGGCCCGCGCGCGGGTTGTCGGGAGAAGGTGTTGTTCCATGTCTGAGCTCCGGAGCGAGCGCGCGCGGGCAGCAGCCCGGTCAACGCGCGATGGCAGGGACCGCCCGGGTCGGGGCGGTCTGCGCTGTGTGGGGAGGTCAGATCAGGGAGGGAGGACGCCAGAGACTGGCGGGCGCGCCGGTGGCTCGTACGCGCAGGATCGGCGTCGGCGGAGCCGCGCCAGCAGGGGACTCGAACCGCGGCACGCCGATCGGCGGCATCCAGACGGTGGGTGCCGTGCAGGCCTGACCGGTCTTGCAGGCCTGGCCGGTGTGTTCGAAGGTGGCGAGGTCGTTGCAGCAGTCGGGCATTCCATCCGTCTGGGCGGTGACGTCCACCGCGTCGCCAGCGTCCGGCTGCGTCGCCATCATGGCTTGCATCGGGCACGGCGTTTCCTCTGTCTGCGGCGCAGCGAATCCCTGCAAGGGGATCAGCAGACACAGAACGAGGGCTAACAGACGGCGCATGAACGGGATTCTATGTTGAGACACCCCTGGTAGGGTAGCTTTCAAATGCCATGAGGAGCCGCGACCCGTTTTTCGGCGCTGTAGTGAATCTCGATTGTTGCGTGAACGATTTCTTCGTGAACGCCCACTCGCTCGCGCAATTGTTGGGGGGAGAGGTCACGGTCATCTGTCACAACACTGAGCGCACAGGCAAATGCCTGTTTCCCCACACGCCACACGTGCAGATCGGTAAGGCGTGTCACGTATTCAGCTGACCCACCTTCAATGGCTTCGCGAATCTCGTCCACCACGGGATGGTCCATTTCCCGATCTAGCAGCACACGGCTGGTTTCGGCCATCAACCCTTTGGCCCAGTAGGCCACCAGCACGGCACCCACGATACCCATCACCGGGTCCAGCCACGACCAGCCATACACCCAGCCACCCACCAGAGCCACAATGGCCAGCACGGACGTGGTGGCGTCTGCGATCACATGCAGGTAGGCCGATTTGAGGTTGAGGTCCGTGCTGGCTTCATGGGCGTGACCACCGCCGTGGCCATGGTGATCATCATGGCCGTGCCCATGATGGTGGGCCTTTCCCAGGATCACCGCGCACACCACATTGACGATCAACCCCAGCACCGCCACGGCGATGGCCTCCTGATACTGGATAGGCTGGGGTGAAAACATCCGCTCCATGGAAGCCACCACCATGAAGACGGCCACCCCCAGCAAGAAAATGGCGCTGGCAAAGCCGCCGAGCACTTCGATTTTCCAGGTGCCGAAAGCAAAGCGGGGGTCGCGTGCATATCGACGGGCTGCTGCATAGGCGAAGGCACTCACACCAATGGCCACGGTGTGTGAGCTCATGTGCCAGCCGTCCGCAAGCAGCGCCATCGAGTTGAACCACCAGCCCGCCACGATCTCGACCACCATCGCCACGGCGGTAATCAACATCACGGCGCGGGTCCCGCGCTCGGCCATCGGGTTGCTCTGGTCGAAGACGTGATGGTGCTGCCAGGGGGAAAGGTCATCGGTTTTCATGGTCGGGGGTGGGTTGTTCAAGGAATCAGTTCCCCATGAAGGTGGCGGCAATGGGTGTTTTCTCATGCTGCCAGTGCAGACAACAGGCAGGTGACCAAAAGGGTTCTGACAAGGGAGCGTGGCGTTTTCAGCATGATCCAGGAAGGTGTTTAGTTTGAATGGCGGGGCGCCGCACTGGTTGAATGAGGCGCCCCTGTTCTCACATGGCGCGTTTGATGTCGGTGTATTCGCCGCGGGTGCGCAATACAAGCTTCACGTCGGCTTTGCCGCGGTTGCGCCAGTACCAGCCGTGGTTGCCGGTGAATGCCGCCACAAGCTGCCCGTCATCCGCAGGCACGTCGCGCCCCTTCTCATAGCTGATGTTTTTTCCGCCACCATCACCGTGGGTGTCAAAGTTGACCCGACCTCCCTGTACCACCCAGGTGTACTCGGCCTTCGCGCCTTCGCTCATGCGCATCTTGATCTCCGTGCCTTCGCCTGGGGTCAGGGTGACAGTCATTTCATCGCGCCACGGGGCCTCTTGAACGGCAGGCTTTGCGTCAGTAGTGACGGCCTGCGTCGGCGCACTGCGGGCGCCCGGCTGGGGTTGCTGCGCTTGGGCCGATGTCACCACGGAATTGCCAGATGCGGCCGCTGTGTCGGCTGCGGCTTCCGCCGCCAACTGGGTCTTGATCTCGCCCATTTCGGTCAGGCGCAGAACGCGGCCCACACCCGTGGGATCAATGCCGTACTCAGACGGCAGCACGACGGCCACAAGAAGGACGACGGCCGAGACCGCAGCCAGAACGGTGGAGCGCAACAACTGCTTGGAGGAAGGCAGCTCAGCGCGCAAAGGTGTTTCACTGTTGTACATGGTTCAGATTCCTTGGGTGTTCAGGACACGAAGTAGCCAGTGAGCTGCATGCCAACAAGAATGAAGCCGGCGCTCATCATGGCGACGTTGGCGGTGTAGGCATTGCGAACGAAACTGGGCGTGCGACGCCAGTAGCTCATGCCGATCAGGATGACAGCCAGAGCCAGCAGCTGCCCGATTTCCACGCCCACGTTGAAGGCGAGCAGGTTGGGCACCAGTCCATCGGCCGAGATCTCGTACTCCAGGATCTTGGTGGACAGACCGAAGCCGTGGAACAGGCCAAACACCAGGGTGGCGATCTTGGTGTTGGGCTGGAACCCCAACCAACGCTGGAAAGCACCGATGTTGTCCAAGGCCTTGTAGACCACGGACAGACCGATGATGGCGTCGATCAGGTAGCTGTTGATCCCGACGTTGAAGTAAACGCCCAGGATCATGGTGGTGGAGTGACCCAGCGCAAACAGGCTCACGTAGATGCCGATGTGCTTGATCCTGTAGAGGAAGAAAATCACTCCGAACAGGAACAGGATGTGGTCGTACCCCGTCATCATGTGCTTGGCACCCAGGTACACGAACGGCAACAGGTTGACGCCCGAGATTTCCTGGATGTAGCCCTTGTCGCCCTCGGTGACCGCATGGGCCAGCGCCTCGGAGGTACCGAGGAGCAGCGAAAGAATGAAAGCAGATAGAAGTAACAGGCTGGTTTGCCAGATCGCCCAGGGCGAACGTGGCAGCCTTTCGTGAAGAAAGCTGTGCATGAAGACTCCGATGGTCTGAAAACAAGATGGCTGCACTCGGCAGCGACTGAATGTCAGGCGTGGGTCTGCGCCATCGGAGGCCGGTCAAGCCGTGATGGCACCATCCTCTCGACCCTGGGTGCGGCGATGGCCTGCCAGTGGGTGGGTCGGGGCATGGGGAGGTTCAGAGCGCCACGCAGCACATATGCCTTGTCGTGCGCGTGGTCTGCGCTGTGTTGCGCATGCTCGGCGCTGGCGGAGTGGTGCACAACGTCTGTGGCCATGTCGTCAGCCGCGTGCTCGTGTAAATGTTCGCAGGCCCCGGCCACGTCGCAATGAGTGCCGTGTTGAACCGAAGTGATCTCAGCCAGGCCGTGGGAGTTCAAGGTGCCCACCGGTGACAGCACGGCGCCGAGCACAAGCGCCATCGCCACGAGCCACCACACGGCAAGCGGCAGGCACGTCCTTGTGGGCAGGGCAGTTTCGCGATGCGTCATGCAGATTGAGGCGGGACCAAGAGTCGGTGAATCGGGATTATAGTATCCCCCCCAGGGGCATAGGATTCATCATGACGGAACATCACACGCACGCTTCGCATCCCGCCATCATCAAGCGGTTGAAGAGGGCCAACGGGCATCTCGCCAGCATCGTTGAAATGATCGAACAAGGGCGCACCTGCCTGGACATCGCCCAGCAGCTGCAGGCCGTGGAGAAGGCAGTCCAGCAGGCCAAGAAGACGCTGATCCAGGACCACCTGGACCATTGCCTGGAAGATATGGTGGGGCCGCTGCCGCGGGGTCAACGTCACTCGATGGAAGAGTTCAGGGAAATCACGCGCTACCTGTAGTGCGCGCCATCGCACTCATCCTTTTCGGATAACCGAGGCCACTGGCATGCTCGACATCCTGGGTCATCGCACCTATCGGCAGCTGTTCGCCGCTCAGGTGATTGCCCTGCTGGGCACCGGGCTGGCCACCGTGGCGCTGGGTCTTCTGGCATTCGACTTGGCTGGCGATGACGCCGGCGTCGTGCTGGGCACGGCATTGGCCATCAAGATGGCGGCGTACGTGGGCGTGGCACCGGTGGCGGCCGCTTTTGTGAACAGCTTTCCGCGCCGCGCTGTGCTGGTGTCTCTGAATCTGGTGCGCGCGGCAGTCGCCCTGTTGCTGCCCTTTGTCACCCAGATCTGGCAGGTGTATGTGCTGATCTTCGTGCTGCAGTCCGCCTCGGCAGCTTTCACACCCACCTTTCAAGCGACCATCCCTGACGTCTTGCTAGCGGAGAAGGACTACACCAAGGCTTTGTCACTCTCCAGGTTGGCGTACGACATGGAGAGCCTGGTCAGTCCGATGTTGGCCGCTGCGCTGCTAACGGTCATCGACTTTCACGACCTGTTTGCTGGAACGGTTGTGGGCTTCCTGGCCTCTGCCGCCTTGGTGTTCTCGGTGGCGTTGCCGAAGAATCTCGCGCTCGAGCGCCGTAGCATCTATGACCGCACCACACGCGGGCTGCGGATCTTTCTGGCGACGCCCCGTTTGCGAGGACTGTTGGCCATCAATGCAGTGGTGGCTGCGGCCGGCTCCATGGTGTTCGTCAACACGGTGGTTATCGTCCAGGCCGACATGGGCCTCACGCAGACATCGGTGGCACTGGCGCTGGCTCTCTTTGGGGCCGGCTCGATGGTGGCAGCGCTGGGCCTGCCGCGCCTGTTGGACAGGCTGTCCGATCGAGTGGCCATGCTCGCCGGTGCGGCCCTACTGGTTGTGGGCCTGGGGGTGGGCACTCAGGTGGCTTCATTCACTGGGACGCTGATGCTGTGGTTTGTGCTTGGGTTGGGCTATTCAACCGCCCAGACGCCCTCGGGCCGCCTCCTGCGGCGCTCGGCCCAGCCGGAGGATCGACCGGCGCTTTTTGCCGCCCAGTTCGCGCTCTCGCACGCATGCTGGCTGATCTTTTACCCACTCGCCGGGTGGTTGGGCGCGCGACTGGGCATACCGCTGACTTATGCCGGCCTGGGTTTGGCCGCGCTGATGGCGGTGCTGTTGGCGCTGCGCATCTGGCCCGCACATGACCCCGATATGATCGAGCACGAACATGCAAATCTGCCCGCAGGGAACGCGCACCTGCACGACGGGGTGCCCGCAGAGAAGGGCCTGCGACGCGCGCATCCCTATGTGGTGGATGACCACCATCCCCGGTGGCCTGGACGGGGCGGCTGATGCCGTGACCTCGCAGCGGCCCTCTGCAATGCTGCTGGTCACCTTGCCGGCCCTGCGTCCGAAAACGATTCACGACTCAGACGTTTGAATGGATCTCGCCAATGGGTGAACGGGGTTTCCACCTCCTACTTCAGCCCACCTGCCAAGATCAGCACGGCTCGCACCGCGACCATTGACTGCGTTTGGCCGCGCCAATGTCGCTTGCCGTCCGGTCTGAGATGCCTCGTTGCGACCAATTCACTGTGCGCTGCCGCACAGTCAGGCAGCGTCGCGTTGGCAATGATCAGTCTCACACAATCTCAGGAGATCGCGATGAAATGCATCAAGCTTGTTCCTTTGCACGCGTTGTGCTTCGCCTCGTTGACCGCTCTCGGTGGTTTGTCGGCTTCTGTACAAGCCCAAACCACACCGGCAACGAGTCCTTCTGTGAGCACGCCCATGGGGGACATGCACAAAGGTGGAGTTGGTGCTGCAGACATGAAAGCTTCCATGATGATGGGCATGGAGGAAATGCAGAAGATGCCGATGACCGGCAACACCGACAAAGACTTCGCAATGATGATGAAAATTCACCACCAGCAAGCCTTGAACATGGCCGAGATGGAGCTCAAGCATGGCAAGTCTCCAGAAATGAAAGCCATGGCCAAGCAAATCATCGCGGCGCAAAAGAAAGAGATTGCACAGTTCGACAAGTGGCTCGCCAAACAGAAGTGAGCGATGGGTGCCTTCAAATAGGAAGCGCTAGGGGAGAAGGGAGAACGACCCTCAGCGTTGACGCGGAAACCGCAGACAAAACGTCGTATTTTCTACTGTCGAGGTGACCGATACGCCGCCGCCATGAGCAAGCATGATGGCCTTGGTAATGGCCAATCCCAAGCCAGCGCCGTCCGATGAAAGATGAGTGCGCGACTTATCTACCCGATAGAAGCGATCAAACAGCCGGGGCAGATCGACGGCTTCAATAGGGTCACCCGTGTTGGTCACACACAAGGCGGTGCTATCGTCTTGGTGGTGAAGGATGAGTTCGACATCAGAGCGCGGATGAGCATGCCGCAGTGCGTTTGAAAGCAGGTTGCTGATGGCCTGCCTGATCATCAGTCGGTCTCCCGCCACTGTGCCCGTTCCAACTACCCGCAGACGAACCTCTTTTTCTTCGGCGATCGCATCGTAGAAATCCAGCAGGCTGGCCACCTCGGCTTCCAGCTCGACATTTTCTCGATTCGGGAGTTGGATGCCATGGTCTGTCTTCGCGAGAAACAGCATATCGGACACCATGCGCGAAAGGCGCTGGAGCTCCTCGGCATTGGAGGCTAGGATGTCGCGATAGGTATCCGGATCACGGCGTTGCGAGAGAGATACCTGGGTCTGGGTCATCAAGTTGGTGATGGGGGTGCGCAGTTCATGCGCGAGGTCGCTTGAGAAGTCCATGAGCTTTGAAAAATCCAGTTCCAGTCGCTCCAGCATCGTGTTGAGACTGTTGGCCAGTTCTTCCATCTCCACAGGCACCGCCTCGATCGGCATCCGCTGGTCAAGTTTATGGGCGGTCACCTTTAGCGCTCGCTCCTTCATGATCCGCAGGGGGGCCAGACCGCGGCGAGCAGCCCACCAACCCAGCAATCCGCTGAGCAGGGTGGCGACCATCGCGTAGACCGCCAACTGCTGGCGCAGCACCTGCATGAAATGGGCGTGGTGCTGCGTGTCCAGCGCCAGTGTCAATCGAATGCGATCACCTGGGTTTCCAACGGCACCAAGCACATAGGCCAAAGGTAGCTCTTTGCTGATGCCGCGCAGTTGACGCTTCCCATCGGTCCAGTCGATCGGCCGGCCATGGGCACTTTGAACAGCAAGATGGCTTGGGAAGGTATTGGTGTCCGGTCCATACATGCGCTCGTTACCACGCGTGATCGCGATAACTAGGCCATGGTGGCTGTCCAGCAGCTCATCGAGCTTCGTGGAGAGCTTCGCTGCATCGGGCGTCTCTTCCACCATCTTCTGAACCAGGTGCACCTTGTCCTCAAGGTAGTGGCGGTCGAGGTCGATGAAGTGAACGTGGGTGGACCAGGCCACCATGACCCCCAGACCCAGGAGAACCGAGGCGGAAACCAGGGTGTACAGAAGAGTCAGGCGTGCTGTGAGGGTCAAGCGCCGGATCATCAGAGGGACTCCGGCCCTTCCAATACGTAGCCCATGCCTCGCACAGTCCGCAACAGGCGGTATTCGAACCCATCGTCCACCTTGGAACGCAGACGGCGCATGGCCACCTCGATGACGTTGGTGTCGCTGTCGAAGTTGACGTCCCATACATGAGAAGCAATCAACGAGCGAGGCAACACTTCACCGGCTCGGCGCATCAATAACTCCAGCAAACCGAACTCCTTGGCGGTCAAGTCGATGCGCTTACCTGCGCGAATAGCCCGGCGGCGCAGCAAGTCCAGCTTCAGATCCGCGACCTGCAGGGAGGTCGGTTCCATTCCAGAGCGCCCCCGGCGCAGAAGGGTGCGCACTCGAGCCAGAAGCTCGGAGAACGAAAACGGCTTGACCAGATAGTCATCCGCACCCAGATCCAGCCCCTTGACGCGGTCATCGACATAATCCTTGGCGGTCAGCAACAACACCGGCATCTCGCGGCCCTGCGCACGCAGACCCTTGAGAATTTTCCAGCCGTCAATTCCGGGAAGCATGACGTCCAGGATGACGAGGTCGTGATCGCCCTCCAGAGCATGGTGCAGCCCGTCAACCCCATTAGTGAGCCATTCAACGGCGTGGCCGGCCTCGCGCAACCCCAGGCGGAGGTAGTCGCCAGTTTTGGGTTCGTCTTCGACAATCAGAATTTTCATGTGCACTCCGATTCAACATTTTCGCTTCCAGCGGCTGTACGGAACCGTACCTGACAACTATGTAATGTGACAGAAAGGTTTGCGACGGGGGGCCTCTTGCAAACTGCGTGCAGCGTGAACCGGTTGAAAAGGATCAGTGATTCATCGACTTTATCCCCCCTCGGTACTGCGAGCCATTGCGATGGGTGCGCTGGCCCTCCCCTTGTTCGAGTCTGCCCGGATAGCACCGGCACCCGCCGAGAAGAATTGGCGTGAAGCCAACGACGCCGTGGGGCAGGTCAAACGTGGACATGCAGAAATTCTCAAATGGGAAAGAGAAACCGCACCCAATGTGCAACGTCCGGAACAGGCGGCCTCTGGTCTGAGCTTGATGTGCTCAAAAGACCCTATGCGCCAAGCTTGGCGGGCACACCGCGAACTGGTCAAGCCCATGGACCGGAAAGTGCAGACACGGCGCCCGCCAATGGGGCTGCCACGAAGCACTGATCAAATTTTTCTACTCCCTCCATCAACCCAACCAACCGATAGGAACCTCTGTCATGCGCATCACTCAAACTTTTATCGTGGCCGCAATTCTTGCCGCCTCAACCGCCTCCTTCGCCCACGGCGATGAAAAGCACCCCAAAGGAAATGCTCCTGTGAAAATGGAGCAAAAAGCATGGGGCATCGCCGGACAGCCGAATGCTGTCAAACGCACCGTGGAGATCGGCATGACGGACAACATGCGCTTCACACCCGATTTCATCGAGGTCAAGCAAGGTGAAACGATCAAGTTCGTGCATGTCAACAATGGCAAGGTGATGCACGAGTTTGTTCTGGGAACGAAAAAGGAGCTCGATGAGCACGCCGCAATGATGAAGAAATTCCCCGGTATGGAGCACGATGAGCCCTACATGGCCCACGTGGCAGCAGGCAAAAAAGGGGAGATCATCTGGAGCTTCAACAAGGTCGGCGAGTTTGACTTCGCCTGCCTGCTGCCTGGCCACTACGAGGCCGGCATGGTGGGCAAGATCAAGGTCGTTGCCAAGTAGTCCCTCGGGACATCTCTATCAAGGAAGGACATCATGAGCAGATACTCCCAAACGGTGGCGCAGCTTCTCGCCGCTGCAGCGCTTTCACTGTCTTTGCCCGCCATGGCACAGATGACCATGGATCACAGCAAGATGGGCATGGCTCAAGCCACGACAGGCGCGGCGGCCGCACCGGGGCTGACCGACGGCGAAGTTCGCAAGATTGACAAGGAAAACGGCAAGATCACGATCAAGCATGGCGAAATCAAGCACATGGACATGCCCCCGATGACCATGGTCTTCAACGCAAAGGACAAAGCCATGCTGGACAAGGTTCAGGTGGGCGAGAAGATCCAGTTCATCGTCATCCAGGACGCCGGAAAGATGGTCGTGACCGACATCCAGCCAGGCAAGTGAGCTGACACGCACACTCAACGCCATCTCTCGTACAGGGCTCGGTTTTGCAACCTAGCCCTGTACTATTTTTGGTTCTAGGGACGCCCTCGCATGTGGTGTGGCTTGAGATGCCATGTGATGCGACATCGTGAGAGAAGTTTTCTGCGACCATGAGCGAGGCTTCGTCCAACAATGAGCCTGTCCGTAGGCCCTATCACCTGGAGACGCAAATGACACCTGCAACTCAGCCGCAAAGAGCAACGCTCTACCGCATGGTCATGGACAAGCACGTGTGCCCCTATGGCCTGAAGGCGAAGGATCTTCTGCACCGCAAAGGGTTCGAGGTGGAAGACAAGTGGCTGACCACTGAGCAGGCGACAGAAACCTTCAAAGCCAAGCATGGCGTGAAAACCACGCCGCAGGCTTTCATTGAAGGGAAACGGGTCGGCGGATACGACGACCTTCGCCGCCACTTTGGGATGACTGTCGCAGACCCGAAGGCCACGACCTACCGCCCAGTCCTCACGCTCTTCTGTATGACGGCGTTGATGGCCCTCGCGGTGAGCTACGCGGTTTTCGATAGCCCCTTCACGATCCGAGCAGCGGAGTGGTTTGTTGCCTTCAGCATGGCTGCGTTGGCACTGCTCAAGCTTCAGAACGTCGAGAGCTTCGCGACGATGTTCCTGAACTACGACTTGTTGGCTCGGCGATGGGTGCCGTATTCCTATATCTATCCGTTCGCGGAGGGCCTGGCCGGGGTCTTGATGATCGCGGGTGCGTTGAACTGGTTGTCGATCCCAGTGGCCCTCTTTATTGGAACAGTTGGCGCCGTCTCCGTTATCAAGGCCGTCTACATTGACCGACGCGAGTTGAAGTGCGCCTGCGTCGGCGGTGCCAGCAATGTTCCGCTGGGCTTCGTGTCACTCACCGAAAACCTTTTGATGATCGGTATGGGCCTGTGGATGGCCTTCTATTATCAAGCGCCGCTATGACCGTGTAGGCTCCAGCAGGCTGTATCTCGGGGCAATGCCGAGATCAGAGGCTGAGAGTGACCTGCTGATGACACGGTACGGTGTGGGCGAAACTCAGTGCCAGATTGTGTGCGGCTGAATCTCTTCGTCGCCTCCTGACTTTGCGCTGGCCAAGATGTAATGCACTCGCAAGCTGTGGGTCAGGGGCATATCACTACATTGAGTCCGTACGCTGTACCACATCGATTCAGTTGAACTGATGTGATTTTTGTTCTCAAAGGAGACCTCCATGATTCGCAAGCTCAGCATCCTCGTCCTTTCACTGGCCGCACTGGCCCCTGCATTCGCCATGGACGCAGCCCAGTCCGAGGCCAAGCAAGTCATTGCATTGCAAAACGGCGAAAAGCTTTATGTCTTCAAGGACGGCTTGATGGCCAAGGAAAGCAAGTTTGGACGTGTGCTTCACCTCAGCAAGGGTGAAGTCGTCCAGACGGCCGACGGCAAAAGCATCACAACGACGGGCAACGAAGTCGCGCGTCTGCACGTCCTGCTGAACAAAGGCCACCAGAATTAAAGCTGGGCCACTTGCACTCTTGCGGTCAAGTTTTCTCTGATTTCGAGACCGTCGTCCAAGAGCTTCTTGCCAGCAATGGCGAGAAGCTCTTTTCAGTTGGATGCCTGAGCCTTCGTCAACCGTTCTTGAAGACCGATGCTGACCTCATACTCATCGTCAACACGGCGAACATGGGTGATAGCAGGTAGCCGGTGAAGGGGGTGGAACAAGGCTGCGGCCTACGAAATTCCCACACCTATCCTTCACTTTCAAAGAGGCAACAGCTTGAAGCCAGCGTCTCACAAGCAGTCTGAGTTTCCTAGTTTCCCTTTGCTGGATGCGTGCGCCCGTCGCTAGGTCATCCTCCTGAGGTGACTGCCCGGTTGTTGGTTGTACGAACCCCGGATGGTCGCCTCATCAATGAAGGTGGCGAGCCAGCTGAAGCCTTGCGAGCATGTGCACGTTCCACTCCGCGGGGCCTCCACTCTCCAATGCGAACTGGCGCGTGCGATCGACGACAACATTGGGTCCTTGGGCGAACCCTGTCGGCGTGGCAAACAACGTCGACACCCGGCCACCGTCTTCTACGGCCTGCAGGACGTTGCCTACGTCGGCGACCTCCGGACCTGCGAGCCAATCGCAGAGCCACTTGTCGATGATGCCCCACTCAACGTATGTCACAACACCTTCGGCGTCTTGGGCGACACGAGAGACGACACACAAGCAGCCGCTGTGCTTTCTCTCCTCCATCACACGTCGGAACCCCTCCGGCAATGCAACTCCGCCCTTACCTGCGACTGCATCGCGCGAAGGCACCTCGTTCCACTTAGGCTTCTTCATTTGATTCTTCTCCTCAATCGCGGGCATCGTCGTGAGGTCCTCTCACCAGGGGGCCATGGCATCGGCGGATATTCGTCCGTTCACTACTACAACTGCATGCAGCGTGTCAGTATGTCCGATTCAGCGTGCGCAATGGCTGGCACCTATCCCCGAGGGCATGGTATCGCCCGGCGGGGATGACGTCCACCTTCGTGAGTCCTTCAGGCGGCCCGAGTGGTTTGTCAATGAATTCCGGCCGCTGCTCCTGTCAGTCCGCGAATTTGGAGTGACTGCGCATCGTTGGTTTTGAGCCAACCTCAACTTTAGGCCTTGCAGCATGGGGGTAGCTTTCTTTAGCGACATCAAGTGCTAGGAGCTTCCGAGGTATGCCGAAGACATCGGCGGTGTGTTGACCTTGCGGACCAACGTCATTCTTCCCGGATCGCTGCACCGCGTAGGCGCAAGGCGTTGCCGATCACCGACGCAGAGCTCAGGCTCATGGCCAGCGCGGCGATCATGGGCGACAGCAACCAGCCCGTGAACGGGTACAGCAGGCCTGCGGCCAGCGGAATGCCCAGGGCGTTGTAGAGGAAGGCGAACGCCAGGTTCTGCTTCATGTTGGCCACGGTCGCGACCGAGAGCGCGCGGGCCGTGGCGATGCCGCGCAGGTCGCCTTTGACCAGGGTGAGCTGGGCGCTGTTCATCGCCACGTCGGTGCCCGTGCCCATGGCGATGCCCACATCGGCGCGGGCCAGGGCCGGCGCGTCGTTGATGCCGTCGCCAGCCATGGCCACCACGCGGCCTTGCGCCTGGAGTTGCTCCACCAGCTGGAGCTTGTCGGCGGGTTTCACTTCGCCGTGGATCTCATCGATGCCCAAGCGCTGGCCGACCGCGCGCGCGGTGGTCAGGCCATCGCCTGTGGCCATGATCACGCGAATGTTCGCGCGGCTCAGTGACTTCAGCGCATCCGCAGTGGTGGCTTTGACTGGGTCCGACACGGCCAACAGACCGGCCAATGCCTGGTCCACCGCCAGGTGCATGACGCTGGCACCCTGGGCTCGCAGCGCTTCGGCCTCGGCGGCCAGGGGCGAGACGTCCACCCCCACCTGTTGCATCAGCGCGGTGTTGCCCAGGGCCAGGCCCTTGCCATTCACCACGCCCCGCACGCCGATGCCGGACTCGGAGTCGAACTGCTCGGGCTTGTCCAGTGCCAGGCCCTCTTCCTTCGCGGCGGCCACGATGGCGTGGGCCAGCGGGTGTTCGCTGCCCTGGTCCAGGCTGGCGGCGAGGCGCAGCACCTCATCCTCGGAGAAGCCGCCATGGCCCACGGCGCGTTCGAAGCTCGGGCGGCCTTCCGTGAGGGTGCCTGTCTTGTCGACGATCAGCGTGTCCACCTTGCGCAGGTTCTCGATGGCCGCGGCGTCGCGGAACAGCACCCCGTGGGTGGCGCCGCGCCCGGTCGCCACCATGATGGACATGGGCGTGGCCAGGCCCAGCGCACAGGGGCAGGCAATGATGAGCACGGCCACCGCATTGATGAGGGCATAGACCCAGCTCGGCTCCGGCCCGAACAGGCCCCAGCCGAAGAAGGTGAGCAGCGCCGCCGCCACGACGCCCATCACGAAGTAGCCCGCCACCTGGTCCGCCATGCGCTGCATGGGCGCGCGCGAGCGCTGAGCCAGGGCGACCATCTGCACGATCTGCGAGAGCACGGTGTCCGAGCCCACGTGCTCGGAGCGCATCACCAGGGCACCGCTGGTGTTGAGCGTGGCGCCGATCAGTTTGTCGCCGGCCTGCTTGCTCACCGGCAAGGGCTCGCCGGTGAGCATGGATTCATCGACCGAGCTGCGGCCCTCGACCACTATGCCGTCGGTGGGCACCTTCTCGCCGGGGCGCACGCGCAGCAGGTCGCCCACGTGCACGTGGGCCAGCGGCACGTCTTCCTCCTGCCCTTGGGCCGTGATGCGCCGCGCGGTCTTGGGCGCCAGGCCCAGCAGCGCGCGGATGGCGGCCGAGGTCTGTGACCGCGCCTTGAGTTCCAGCAGCTGGCCCAGCAGGGTCAGCGAGATGATCACCGCCGCCGCCTCGAAGTAGACCGCGACGCGTCCCATCGACACAAAGGAGTCGGGGAACACCTGCGGCGCCACCGTGGCCACCACGCTGTAGACGAACGCCGCGCCGGTGCCCAGCGCGATCAGCGTCCACATGTTGGGGCTGCGGTTCATCACCGACTGCGCGCCGCGCACGAAGAACGGCCAGCCGGCCCACAGCACGATCGGCACGGTCAACACCAGTTCGATCCAGCTCTGTGTGGCCATGTCGAACCAGCCGAGGTTGTGGCCGAACATCGCCAGCACGGTGACCACCACCGTGAGGGGCAAAGTCCACCAAAAGCGACGCTGGAAGTCCGCCAGCTCGGGGTTCTCGTCGGCCTCGAGTTCGGGCATGAGCGGCTCCAGCGACATGCCGCATTTGGGGCAGTTGCCGGGGTGGTCCTGCCGGATCTCCGGGTGCATGGGACAGGTGTAGACCGTGCCGGGCTTGCCCTGCGGAGCGGGCGTTGGGGCTGCGTGACGCTCCGCCGCGTTTTTAACAAACCGCTCGGGTTCGGCTGCAAACCGGGTCTGGCACTTCGCACTGCAGAAATAGTACGGTCGCCCCGCGTGCTCGAGGTGGTGTGGCGACTTCTCGGTGACGGCCATCCCGCACACCGGATCTTTCAGTCCGGTTGCCGGGTGAGGCGTTTTGGACGCGCCGTGGTGGTGGTCCGCATGGTTGTGTTGTGCTTGTGTGTCCATGTCTTTCCCTTCTTGGAAGTTACGAAACCCCGTGGCCCTGATCACCATCTTCCGCCAAATTGTCGCGAGAGGCATTGCTGTGAGTTGAGGAAAGGATGAGCCTTGACACCATGGGAAGGTCAAGATGTGTGAACGGGCTTTCTCTCGGTTCGCTAGGCCTAGGGGTCACTCAGGTTCGGTGAGCGTCTAGCCCGTCCTGCGCGATTTTTGGTGATGCGTTGCAGTCGACCTTACGTAGTACTAGATCACGCTCTTCACGACACTGACGCATATCTCTGCGATAATTCCATTATTATTGAATGATTGATTTAATTTCCAACGGAGAACCACATGAAGGTTGGCATCAACGGCATGGGCCGCATCGGGCGACTGGCGCTGCGCGCCGCCATGGGGGCCGCAGAGCGCCAAAACGACGATCCACGGGCAGGCAACCGGCTGGAGGTGGTGCACCTCAACGAGCTCAAGGGCGGGGCCGCAGCCACCGCGCACCTGCTGGCGTTCGACAGCGTGCAGGGCAAATGGCGGGCCGACATCGCCGCCGAGAGCGAACACGCCATCCGCGTCGATGGGCAGCAAATGTCGTTCAGCGCCCACGGCACGGCGGCAGAAATTCCCTGGGGCGATCTGGGCGTGGACCTGGTGCTGGAGTGCACCGGAAAATTCCTCACGCCCGAAACGATCCAGGGCCATCTGGACCGCGGCGCAAAACGCGTGATCGTGGCCGCGCCCGTGAAGGTGGGCGGCGTGCTCAACATCGTCGTGGGCGTGAACCACACGCAGTACGAACCCGCGCGCGACCGCATCGTGACCGCCGCGTCGTGCACCACCAACTGCCTCGCACCCGTGGTGCAGGTGGTGCACGAGTCGATCGGCATCCGCCACGGCCAGATCACCACGCTGCACAACCCGACCAACACCAACCTGGTGGTGGACGCGCCGCACAAGGACCTGCGCCGCGCCCGCAGCGCGCTGATGAGCCTGGCGCCCACGACCACCGGCAGCGCCACCGCGATCGCGTTGATCTACCCCGAACTCAAGGGCAAGCTCAACGGCCACGCGGTGCGCGTGCCTGCGCTCAACGCGTCGCTCACGGACTGCGTGTTCGAACTCAAGCGCGAGACCACGGCCGAGGAGGTGAACGCGCTGTTCGCCAACGCGGCAAAAGGCTCGCTGGCGGGCATCCTGGGTTATGAGACGCGGCCTTTGGTCAGTGCCGACTACGCGCGCGACACGCGCAGCTCCATCGTGGATGCCCTCTCCACGATGGTGACCGACGGCACGCTGCTCAAGGTCTACGCCTGGTACGACAACGAGATGGGCTACGCCTGTCGCATGGTCGACCTAGCCTGCCACATGCGCGACGTGGGTATCTGACATGCAGCAACACGCCGCCCGCAACTACGCCATCGTCACCGCCGCTTACTGGGGTTTCACGCTCACCGACGGCGCGTTGCGCATGCTGGTGCTGCTGCACTTCTACAAGCTCGGCTATTCGCCGTTCGCGCTCGCGTTCCTCTTCCTGCTGTATGAAGCGGCGGGCGTGCTGGCCAATCTGATCGGCGGCTGGCTTGCCACGCGCTACGGGATCACGCGCATGCTCACCGTGGGCCTGGTCACGCAGATTATCGGATTCACGCTGCTCTCGATGCTCGATCCGGCGTGGACCGCCGCCATGTCGGTGGCCTGGGTGGTTCTGGCCCAAGGCATTTGCGGTGTGGCGAAGGATTTGACCAAGACCGCGAGCAAGTCGGCGATCAAGGTCACGGCCTCGCAAGCCAAAGAGCAGGGTTCGAGCCAGCTGTTCAAGTGGGTGGCGTGGTTCACGGGCAGCAAGAACGCAATGAAGGGCGTGGGCTTCTTCTTGGGTGGCCTGCTGCTGGAGGCCCTCGGATTTCAGGCGTCACTGTGGTGCATGGCGGGCCTGCTTGCGCTCGTGCTGATCGGTGTGATCAGTTCGTTGCCTGCCATGATGGGCAAGAGCAAGGCGTCCAAGTCAGCAAAAGAGTTGTTCGCGAAGAACGCGGGCATCAACGCCCTGG
This sequence comes from Hydrogenophaga sp. GW456-12-10-14-TSB4, assembly GCF_059424305.1. Lineage (NCBI taxonomy): Bacteria > Pseudomonadati > Pseudomonadota > Betaproteobacteria > Burkholderiales > Comamonadaceae > Hydrogenophaga > Hydrogenophaga sp. GW456-12-10-14-TSB4. The sequence goes on from NZ_JBWKZH010000022.1 coordinate 40,215, forward strand.
CTGCGGCGCGCGTCGTGCTGTTCGGTGCACGCGACGTGTGGTTCGTGGTGGGCGTGCCGGTGTTCCTGTATTCACAGGGTTGGACCTTCACCATGGTGGGCGGCTTTCTCGCCGCCTGGACGATCGGCTACGGCATGGTGCAGGCGCTCGCGCCGCAACTGGTGCGCCGCAGCGCCGATGGCCTGAGTGCCGAAGTGCCTGCCGCGCGCCTGTGGTCGGCCTTGCTGGCGCTGGTGCCCATCGGCATCGCCGTGGCGGTCTACCTGCAGGTGCCGAACCTGGAGTGGGTGGTGGTCGGTGGCCTGGGCCTGTTCGGCTTCGCCTTCGCCGTCAACTCGTCGGTGCACTCCTACCTGATCCTGGCGTACGCCGGTTCGGAAAAGGCCGCCGAGGACGTGGGCTTCTACTACGCCGCCAACGCGCTGGGGCGTTTCATGGGCACGCTCATGTCCGGATTGCTGTACCAGTGGGGGGGCCTGCTGTACGCGTTGACGGGCTCTGCCGTGATGCTGGTGATCTGCTGGCTGCTCACCCTGTTACTCCCCGTAAGGAAGCAGGTTGATGTCCTTGCAAAGAACGAAAGACTGAATCATGGATGAAGCCGACGTCGTGCGCGCCCTCGGAGCGCTCGCGCAGGAAACGCGCCTGCGCATCTTCCGCCTGCTGGTGGTGGCCGGACCTCAAGGGGTCTCGCCCGGCCAGATGGCCGAGGCGCTGGGATGCTCTCCCACCACGCTCTCGTTCCACCTCAAGGAGCTGGTGCATGCCGGCTTGGCCGGCAGCGAGCGAGATGGCCGTCACCTGATCTACCGCGCCAGCATTCCGCAGATGAACGGATTGCTGGGTTTTCTCACCGCGCATTGCTGCGAAGGGCAGCCCTGCGAAGTCAATCAGGTCGTTTGTACCGACTGCCCCTGAACATCCACGCGGAAAGACTCCCATGCTGAAACCCATCTACAACGTCTTGTTCATCTGCACCGGCAACTCGGCGCGCAGCATCATGGCCGAAGCCATCCTGAACCAGCTCGGTGCAGGCCGCTTCCGTGCGTACAGCGCGGGGAGTCATGCGGCCGGTGCTGTCAATCCGAACGCGATCGAACTCCTGGAGCGCAGCCATCTGCGAGGTTCAATACATCCCCTACCTATTTGGCCAAAGCAGTGCGTAGCGTTTTTTTGACGCTGTGCGCCCAACTCGCACCCTGCCGAAGTGTTGCGATCGTGGCGGTAGGCACCTGCGCGAAGAAAAGTGACTCGTCTAAGTCGCAGAGTTCAAGGACGTACTTGAGCCGGTGCTCTCTCAGTCGACGTTCTCCCCGCGTGACCGAGCCGCTTTCACCCGTGTGTCCAAAAAACTCAGCAGCCTCGCGCAGATGGTCTAAAAACCTAGATTCAAGAGCCGGAATCGCGCGGCTGAAGCGAGAGCGTAGTCTCTCATCAGCAGCATCCTTAGAGACGACGAATCCCCATGGCCTCGAGCCTGAGGCAATGTCAACGCATATGGCCTCCGTTCGAGTCAGTCCAAAGTCTCTTGCAATGCGGAGACGATGAGCTACGCCAGGATCCAGACGAGCGATTATGTCTATCGCCTCGAAGGCTCTTTTCCTTTCTCCGCGAATTGGAAGCACGAACGTGCCCAAGAGATTCCGTGCAATCGCGTCACCTTGGCTCGCTGCCAGCGTCATCCAATGCATGCCAGCCTCAAACGCCTCGATGTCCAGCGCCGATTTCAATATTGATGCTCCCAGTTGACGTTGCGCGCAGGGGTCCCCACTTGAAGCAGCCTTCTCCAGGAAGAATCTGGCAGCTTGTGGGTTGGCAACAGACCCCTGGCCATACGCGTGTACGCGATAGAGGAGCAACCATGCCTCCTTTATCCCCGCATCTGCAGCGCGAAAGAGAAGGGCTGTTCCGCCCCGGACGTTTCGCTTTGGAGTCAAACTTGCAGACCACGCAAACACCGAATCAATGCCGCAAAGGGCGCGACCCAAGACCAAGGCGGCAGATGAGTTTCCCCGCTTCACGCAGTCTTCCAGCATCGACTGCAGTCGACCACTATCCATCTGCGGCAACGTCATGCGCTGGTTTTGGGTTGCGACCAGCGCAATGCACACAGCATCACAGAGTTCCGGGGTTTGTTCCACTTCCATTGAAACCGCGTATTCCATGACACGAGCAGCAACATCCAGGTCGCCATTCCTTACAGCCGACGACAGTGCTTGAGCCATCGTTCCACTAGCGTCTATCTCAGGGAGAGAGGCAAGTGTGGACATGGCGACCTTCATTGAGTCTTCTTTGCCGCCCGATAGCGCGTTCATTGCTGCTGCTGCATGTTGGCATCCGTCTGCGCTCGCTTGGGCCCAAAGACGGTAAAAGGAATCCACCTCTCTATGTGTCAACGCGCGCCAAAAGCCTAGTTTGAGACGCGCGGAAGTTGCACCACCGTTTGCTGCTGATGTAAGCACAACGACAAGACCCCGTCGGACCAGTTCGCTCAGCGGCAGCGCGTCAGCGATGATTCTTGCCGACAGCCCAGAGTCCGCTAAAGAGGGATGTGAAAGGTACTTGAGTCCGAGGTCAATGTACTTCGAGAACCCATCAGTGCCCAGCAAGTAGCGTTGCCCTAGTTCGCAAAGAGCATTGCGATCGCCTTGTTTCGCAAGTGCCAGAAGCTGTACGTCTTGTCGTCGCATTCTTTCCCGTGGAGTTAGATGGTCTCCCTTTCTCATGTCGCACCATTGCGGACACCTGTGACCATGCACGAGAAAATTTATCTGTGAGGTGGTTTCCAAACCGTGGCTTGCTCATTACGGATGAGTCAGGAGGCTGTTACGTGACCCGCGTCATGTTGGTCTGAGCATCGCTATTCCGTTGGAGCTCATACCTTTACGTCATAAAGAGCTCTGTTGAGACGCACGTGGCGCTGACTACTGCGCGATTCAAGTGCAGATTTCTAACGATAAGGTGACTTCATTTTAACCAAGACGCAAGCATCTAGAAACTAGGCTCTCAATAGATTCCTCTTGCGACGTTGCGCACCTTCGAGCGGTGACGCCAGGAGGTACCACGTCCGTTGAAGAACGGGATTGGCTTGCGCGAGATGACTCGCCTGAGTGCTCGTTTGCTCTACGTCGCCTCCCCCCTGCGAACACGACATTGTTCTTAACCACCTCATTTGTACTTCCGTGGCTACGGTGGAAGGTGTTGAGCTTGAAGGCGTCGCAGAGTCCGACTATGCGATGAGACCAGCATGCCGCTTTGGAATTCGAAGAAATTTCAATCAAAATTGAAGACAAGTGCCGCTTCTAGCCGCCGGCTTGGGAGTGCTCTGACGAGCCATCGCGAGTTGGAAGCACATTCAACTTTGCAACGCCTCATGGTCGTGTTACGACCATTACTCATTCCCATGGCATGCATGCTGGCCTTGCTGTGGGTATCCCGTTTCGCCATGTCTTTCTGGCAGGCGAGTCGGATTTCGGAGGCTGACGCGTGGAGGCACCTCCTGCTTGAGGGACTTAGATTCGACCTAGTTCTTGTTGGCATGGTTTGGGTTTTTCCCGCAACTGCAACACCTTGGATGGCGCTGTATCGCGGCAGCCGTGTTTGGTGGTCGGCCTTCCTGCGCTACTACGGCGGAGTGGCGGTGCTGCTGGTGGCTTTCATGGAACTGGCCACACCAGCCTTCATTGGTCAGTACGACAGCCGCCCCAACTACCTCTTTGTCGAGTACCTCGCCTATGGAAAGGAAGTGGGTGGCACGCTGTTAAAGGACTATTGGCCACATCTGCTTTTCACCGCAGTCCTTCTCCCCCTTCTGGCATTGGTTTACTGGCGGATGAGCAAACCCATACGTGCCTCCGCTCAGCTGCGCCTATGGCAAGCGCCGTTGCTCTCGGTCCTGCTCTTTGCAGTGTTGGCGGTAAGCGCTCGGGGAGCCCTTGGCCACCGAGCGGCCAACCCGGCGAGTGCTGCAGTGACGACCGACCACCTGGTCAACGAGCTTCCACTGAGCTCCCTCTACACAGTCAGCTATGCGATTTATCAGTCAAGAAAGGCTGAAGAAGGTGGCATCACGTACGCGGAGATTCCCGAGTCAAAGGTCATAGAAATCGTTCGCCGTGAAACAGGCCTTCCCTCGACTGCATTTCGAGACCCTTCGGTGCCGTTGCGCCATCAGATAGCGAGCTTGCAGCCGCGAGAGCGGCCGCTAAACCTTGTGCTTATCCTGGAGGAGAGCCTCGGTGGCGAGTTCGTGGGGAGGCTTGGAGGTCTTCCCCTCACTCCCAACCTTGACCGCCTAGCGGATGAGGGCATTTGGTTTGAAAACCTTTACGCAACAGGAACTCGCTCAGTGCGGGGGATTGAAGCAGTGGTGGCTGGCTTCCCACCGACGGCTGCGGTAAGCACCGTGAAGTTGGCAAAGTCCCAACGTGACTTCTTTACCCTCGCCGGATTCTTGAAGCCGCATGGCTACACGTCGACGTTCTTCTACGGTGGCGAGTCGCATTTTGACAATATGCGAAGCTACTTCATGGGCAACGGCTTTGACCGTGTAGTAGAGCAAAAGGACATGCCGAAGAGCGCGTTCATAGGTACTTGGGGCGCATCCGATGGTGACCTTTTCGAACTCGCTCACCGGCAATTTACTCAGCAGCCTAAGGACAAGCCATTCTTCGGTCTGGTGCTCAGCTCCTCAAATCACTCGCCATTCGAGTTTCCGGACGGCAACTTCGACTTGTATGAGGAACCAAGAAGCACGGTCAACAACGCTGTGAAGTATGCGGACCATGCACTTGGACGCTTCTTCGAGAAGGCCAAGTCTTCTGAGTACTGGCAAAACACACTTTTCCTCGTGGTGGCTGACCACAACTCTAGAGTGTATGGACCATCCGTGATACCAGTCGAACGCTTTCACATCCCAGGTCTCATTCTTGGAGGCGCGATTCGCTCGCCGGAACGCATCGCGTCCATCGCAAGTCAGATAGACCTTGCACCTACCCTGGTATCGTTGATGGGTCTGAGCGGGGAGAGTCCCTGGATGGGCCGGGATATGAGTGACCCAGCTCAACGCGCGCGAGTGGGTCGAGCCATTCTGCAGTTCGACAAGATTCAGGCATACATGGAGGGCGACCGCCTGGCAGTTTTGCAGCCAGACCGTCCGGCCAGGGTCATGCGCTACGCCAAAGGGGTGTTGAGTGATTTGCCAGAAGGCGACCCAGGACTGGTGGAGACCGCACAAGCGCATGCTCGATACGCCCAATGGGCATATCAACGTCAATGGCATCGCTGAGCCGAGATGGAGATGTCTCGCGGGTACGCTGACTCTGCGGGGAGCTTCAGGCGTTGTTCGCAAAGCACGATATGGCGCACTGGGCGTCACTCATGGACCGCATTGACTATAAGTAGTACAACCTGAAGCGCCTCGGGCGTACCGGCCATTGTTCTCCTCAGGGGTTCGCGCCCGTTCTCCGACGCGATGCCTAAGGCGCTTCTCTTTCATGCGCGAGCCTTTAGCGTGAGCTGCACACAGCTAATTGCTCCGGTCCGCCACAGAACTCTCTGCCTCTAGAACGTGTGCCGCCTTGACTTTTGTTAGGGCTAGAGCACTGCAATCTCGTGCATAGATTTCTTGGCTGTGATGAGCGCGAGTGCGGCGAGCCCGTGGACGCCAGCATACAGATGGCGCCTCCTGTAGGAGAAATCACTTGCGATTTTTTCTGCAACTCGGGGCCGACATGCTTCATTCCTTTTGTGCCCATAGCCTACGTATCGCACCAAGTTTTCTTGCAGCCAGTGGCTGCGACGAGAGCAGTTGGAGGTGCGTACCAAACCTAAACTAGGAGCAATCAATATGAACAGGAAAATGCTGACGCTCGCTGCGCTGGCAGCCATGTCTACTGTCGCAAGCGCCCAATCTTCTGTGACGCTGTTTGGCGTTGTCGACGCTGCGGTGCGTTCGGTGAAGAACGGATCTGCCGGATCGCAAACTCAACTTGCTTCTGGCGACAACATGACCAGTCGCTGGGGTCTGCGCGGCGTGGAGGACCTCGGTGGCGGTCTGAGAGCCAGCTTCCACCTCGAATCACAGTTCGCCGTGGACACGGGTACAGCGGACCCCGCAAAGTTCTTTGGCCGCCGTTCGACGGTGAGTCTGAGCGGTGGATTCGGTGAAGTCCGACTGGGTCGCGACTACACCCCCACTTTCATGAACGGCCTGGGCGACGAATTTGGAATCGTGGGTATTGGCTCACGCGGCATCTTCCTCTATGGAGCTGGCTCGAACCTGGGCAGCGTGGCCAGCACGGTTCTCCGTGCGGACAATGCAATTAGCTACCTGCTGCCCGCTATGGGTGGCGTGTATGGCCAGATTCAAGTCGCACCAAGCGAAGGAATTGCGGGCAACCGCTATACGGGCGGTGGGCTCGGATACAAGAACTCGGCGATGGACGTTGGTGTGGCATACGGTGTCACCGATGTCGGAACGCCTTCTGACTTCAAACACTACAACGTCAAGTTCAACTACATGTTTGGTTTTGCAACGTTGCACACGCTGTATGACGTGAAGACCTGGGGTGGCCGCAAGACGCAGGACATCTCCATCGGCGCCAGCGTTCCTGTTGCCACCGGCACCATCCGCGTTGGCTACACACGCGCCAATCGCTCGGGTGGTCCAGTGGGCTCTGGCTATGCAGACGGCGACGACAGCAGTCGTCTGGCAATCGGCTATGTGCACGACCTGTCGAAGCGTACGGCACTCTACACCACATATAGCCGAATCAGCAACGACGGCGCCGCTCGCAGTTCTGTCCTCGGAACGCCTCCCGCCGGCATGCTGGGGGGTGAAAACTCCTCCGGCTTCGAGGTGGGCCTGCGCCACACCTTCTAAGCTGGTACCCCGGTTCTCCGGGTGACCTCGGGTTCTTCTCGCACGCGGATTGGCCGGTATGACACGTCCGTGTGCTTTTTTTCGTGCGTGTAGTGATGAACTCGCCTTTCCCCTGAGCAACATGACGGATTTGTCATTCTTCAATCTCAATGTTGTAGGCGCCTGATTTCTAAAGTTGGTGTCGGTTCTTGAGGGCAACCCTGCCTCGCTCAAGGGCCCGTTCCATTCAACAATGAGGTTCCAAATGAAAGCACTTTCAACACTCCGTATCGCAGCAATTGCAGTCGCATTCACCAGCACCTTGGGGGCAGTGTCTGCGGCTGAAACGTTCCGTAATGGTCAGTCGGTCCAAGGCCAGTCGGCCGGCGCGGATGCCGGCTCAAGAATCGTGGACGTTGAGTCAACTAAGTTTGCCAACGTCAAGTACGGGGAAACTGTCTCTTTTGTAGGGGCGGGCGGTAAGAAGTTTTCGTGGACCTTCAATGGTTTGGATGGTCGCTCCTGGGATCTCGCCCAGTTCGCGCCTGCCGGGTTTACGAGCAAAGACTATCGTGTCTACGTGACCAAGAATCCGTTGTATCGCCGTTGATTCGTGACTACCAGTACCTGGCTTGTGGGCCAGTAGCTCAGGTTCATGTCCGCACCACAGAGACATGGGAGGCGGTGAAGGTTGCTTGAGCGCGACCAATCACCGCCTTTCACAGGCTCCGTTCTGGACGTGGGCCCTACAGGGGCTTTATCGTCTAAAGCGCAACACCCTACGGGTCCGGGCTGGACTCCTTGTCGAAAGGATGCCATTTAGCCCCGGAGTGCAACAGTCCTCTGTCAGCCGAATTACATGTTCGTCACATTCCAGATCGAAGAACTTCACGTGCCAAACTGCTGACCCTTAGAGACGGTCGCCGTATGAAAATTCTTATCGTGGAAGACGAAGCCCAAACGGGCGAGTACCTCAAGCAAGGTCTGAGAGAAGCGGGGTACTACACCGAGTTGATGCGGGATGGTGTTGACGGTTTGCACGAAGCTACGGAGGGTGACTACGATCTGGTGCTGCTGGATGTGAATTTGCCTGGAATTGACGGATGGTCGGTGCTTCGCTCATTGAGGAGAAAGAAGCCTCATCTGCCGGTTCTGTACCTCACGGCTAGAGACAGTATTGAAGACCGCGTCAAAGGCCTTGAATTGGGAGCAGATGACTACCTTATCAAGCCTTTTTCGTTCTCCGAGCTTCTCGCGCGCATAAAGACGGTGCTGCGCAGAGGTACCCAGTCGCAGGAGCCCACAACGCTCCAGGTGGCCGATTTACAGCTAGACCTCGTGCGACGAAGGGCTAGCAGGGCGGGTCGCCGCCTTGACCTGACCGCGAAGGAATTCGGACTACTCGAGCTCTTCATGCGGCGCCGAGGGGAGGTTCTCCCACGCACCTTGATAGCTTCGCTGATGTGGGACATCAACTTCGACAGTGAGAGCAATGTCATTGTCGTCGCGGTCGGGCGACTGCGGTCAAAGATCGATGACGCGTTCGATGCCAAGCTGCTTAGAACAGTGCGTGGCATGGGCTACGTGCTCGACGAACCAGAGCCCTGAGGGTGTTTGAGAGCTATGTCGTTAACTGCCCGATTGACGATTCTCTTCGCCTGCGTGCTGACGGTAGTCCTGGCAGGATTCTCGTGGCTGGTCTTTCGAGAAACAAGCAGCCGGTTCCATGAGCTGGACGAGCTGCTGTTGCAGGGCAAAGTTCAGCTCGTCGCAGAAGCGGCGCGAAACAGCCGGTCGGAGGATGAGCTGAGGGGGTGGCTTGCGACAAGCATGCCCGGGCATGCTGGGCTCTACGTCAAGGTTCTCAGCGACACTGGCGACCTATTTGAACATCGAGATTTGCAATTGCCAGCAGGCCTTGCAGAAGAGTTCTCCGGTGCCGGGGAGGCCAAAGACTGGCGAAGAACAGCTCACAGCTTTCATGCCAAGCGCTTTGAGGTCAGTCTGGGCGGGGACGTATCAAAGAAGCTCACTGTGATTGCCGCAGTGGACACGCGCCAGCACACAGACTTTCTTGACGTGTTGTCCATGAAGACTTTGGGGTATGTGTGCTTCGCGGTAATAGTAGGCGCGATGCTAGGCTGGCTAGCGAGCCGAGGCGGCCTACAGCCGCTTACCACGATGAGAGCAAGAGCCGAGCAAATAAACGCCAATAGGCTATCGGAGCGCATCTCGGCACAGAGCTGGCCAAAGGAGATGCGCGAACTTGCTAACTCACTGAATGGCTTGTTGGATCGCCTCCAAAGCGACTTTGACCGCTTGAGCGCGTTCTCGGCAAATCTGGCGCATGAGATGCGAACGCCAGTCAGCAACCTTCTGACCGTCGCCCAAGTCACATTGGCTCAATCACGAACCAGTGACGAGTATCGGAGCACGATTGAGACGATATCGGAAGAACTGCAAGACCAAGCGCGAACCATCTCTGACATGCTCTTCCTGGCGCGAACGGAGAACATGCACGCTCTGCCATCGGTTCAACTCGTCAAGCTCGATGTAGAGTCTCAATCGTTGGTTGATTTCTATGACGTTACGGCAAGCGAAAAGGCGCTGAACTTTGCAGTCAGGGGCTCCGCTCGGGTCCATGGTGACCGTCTGATGATTCGTCGAGCAATCAGCAATCTTCTGTCAAATGCTGTGAAGTATGCGCAACCCGCATCCACCATCGAAATCAGCATCAACACAGCTGAAGGCAAAGTCAGTCTGGCGATTACCAACAGAGGAGAGGAGATTCCCGTTGCCTCTCAAGCATCGCTGTTTGACCGCTTTGTACGACTCTCTTCGCCGAGCGTAAAAGATGCGGGAGGTCTTGGCCTAGGCCTTGCCATCACCAAAGCCATCATGAGAGCCCACCACGGTCAAGTCAAGCTGAGCTCCCTAGCAGGGGCCAACACCTTTGTCCTCGAGTTTGAGAAGGTGGTGTCCCCGTCGCACTAGGTGAACTCGATTCAGTTGTTGCTGTGGTCTTTGCTCAGAAGATAGTCCATGCGGGCCACTTCGTTGCTCGTGACAGGGATTGAGCGACCATTTGCGGCCTCCAGAACTTCGCCCTTCTTCAAATACACGGAGGTACCTACCCGGCTCTCCTTGCCCATCTTTCCGTCAGGAAAGATATAGAGATTGCCTCCGTCCTTGAGTGGGATGATTTCCTTGGCAGCTTCGACGGCGGCGTGTCCGGCGAAGACGGAGGTAGAGGCAAGAGCAAGAGCCGCGAGGGCAAGTTTCGTTTTCATACGTGTTCCTTCTTTGATTGTCCGAACAGCACGATTGCTTCGGAGTACCTGCGTACCCGTCTAAGCTAACTAGATGGCCGTGACGAAAGCGCTGCCTGAGCATTACTTTTTTGTCAGGACAGCGCGTTCAGTCGGCAACAGCGGTTCGCAAGGTGTGTCGTACCCCTTGCGCCCAGCTTGATCCCTGTCGCAGTGAAGTGAGAGTCGATGTAGGGACTTGTGCGAAAAACATGGATTCATCCACCCCGCTGCGGTCAAGTCGGTATCGAAGCTTCTGCGACCGCTGTCGCTGCTCGGCGTTGGACAGCATGGGGCCCTCACCTGCGAGTCGGAAGAACTCGGCAGACTCTCGTAAGCAGTCGACAAATTGACCCTTTAGCGCCGGTATGGCCCGGCCAAACCTGTTTCTCTGGTTGCGGTCTGCAGCTCCGCTTGATACAACCAGTCCCCAAGACCTTACGCCGGACACAACGTCTACGCACGTCGCTTCTGCTTTGGTCAATCCAAAATGCCTCGAGACGCGCAAACGATGTGCGACCCAAGGGTCGATTTTTTCCAGTTCCTCAATGACATGTAGAGCGTCGTCGTCGGTTCCTTGCACGGGAAGAACGAACGACTGCAGCAGGCTTTTCGCAATGGCGTCATCTTGGGCTGCAGCTTGAGACATCCAGTGAAGCCCAAGTTCCTGCTCTGCGATTCCTGCAGCTGATTTGAGAATCATGGCGCCGAGCTGCCGTTGCGCATTGGCGTTGCCACTGGCTGCAGCTTTCTCGAGAAAGAAGAGCGCTGCCTGAGGATTTGCCACGGAGCCGTGGCCGTCGGAGTGAACTCGGTAAAGGAGCAGCCAGGCCTCACTCAGACCTGCGTCCGCCGCACGAAGTAGTAGCGCGGTACCCCCTCGAAGATTTCGCCTTGGCACAAGACTCTCGGAGCGCGCAAATGCGGTGTCTATGCCGCAAAATGCGCGACCCAAAAGCAACGCTGCCTCGGCGTTCCTTCGGGCGACACAGTCCTCCAGAATGGCATGTAGCGTCGTACTGTCAAGTTCGGGAAGAGACACCTGAACGCTTTGCAGGAAGACAAGGGCGCCGCAAACGGCATCGCACAGCTCTGAGCCTCGCTCCAAAGGCAGCGCAATTGCGAACTTGAGCAGTCGAATGACGAGTGCAGAGTTTGCAGATTGTGTGGCCTCGGAGAGCGCGTGTTCAACAGTGCCTTCGGCCGCGACGTCGGGCTCCTCGACAAGAGTTTTCAAGGCCGACAAGAGACGGCTTTCCTCGGAGCTCTTGTAAGCACTTAGAGCGTCTGAGGCTGTCGCACTCCCCAAGGCTTCAGCTCGCTCCCACAGCTCAAGAGCAAGCTCTTCGTTCAGTTGCATCAAACCACGCCATACCCCGAGCTTGAGGCAAGCAGCTGACGAACCTGCACTTGCTGCGGCAACCAGCATTGGGACGAGGTCGCGTCGGACGAGGTCGCTCAACGAAAGGCTTTCCGCAATGATTCTGGCGGAGCGCTCTGAAGCGGAAAGCGCTGGGTGGGATAGGTATTTGAGGCCTAGGTCGGTGTACTGTGGAAAGCCCTGCACACCCTGCAAGTAGCGTTGCCCAACCTCGCATAACGCATCCAAGTCGCCTTGTCTCGCAAGGGCCAGCAGTTGAACGTCTTGACGCCGCATGTTTTCCAGAACTTCGATTGAAACCTGTCGAGGAATCTATCGAGATGCTGGTTTCCACGAGCTTTCGCTCTGATGACGATGTCGTCACCAAATTGTTATTTTCACGAATTTGACTTCCCGTACGTAGTGACGGAAAAACACAACGCCCGAAGGATGGGCTGGGTTGGTGCGTGCGACGAGAGCAACGGATTTTGCATGTTTTCAGGCAAATCACTAGCGAAATTTCCGAAACCAGCCGCAGGGGGAGCGTTCATGCGTAGACGTGAGCATAGTCACGGGTACGCACCGTCGTCATGTGCTTGGTCAGACAGCCATCATTTCTGGTTGTTTGTCTTCAAAGACATTTTGGCCAACATGCGAGGTGCGATTCGTCCCCTCAAACTAGTCTCTGAACAGAGCTATCAGCGTAAAGGAAATCTCATGAACAAGACGAATCGTTTGGCACTGGCCGTGCTCGCCCTCCTCGGGTCCACTGCCGCCTTTGCCCAAAGCAGCGTGACGCTGTACGGCCGTGTGAATACCACGGTGGAACGCCAAGATATGGGTGGCGTGAAGACCACGGTTATGGCCAACAACAACTCCCGCTTTGGCTTCAAGGGTGTTGAGGATCTCGGCGGTGGTCTGACCGCTGGCTTCCAGCTGGAAAGCGGTTTCCAGTCGGACACCGGCGTCGGCAGTGGTGCGCTTTTCGGTCGCCACAGCGAAGTAAACCTTTCGGGCGGATTCGGTACCGTTCGCCTGGGCAACTTCTTCCCGGCCTCGTACTACGCGTCTGCCGACTATGTCAGCATGCACAACCACGACACGGGGTCCTCGTCTGACGCCCTGTACTACGACCCGGTGTGGTTCGGCGGTCCTGGCACTGGCAACAAGATTGCCTACCGCACCCCCAACATCGGTGGCTTCACTGCGGAAGGTTCTGTTGTGCTGCATGAGCAAGCACCCGGTACCGGCGGCAAGAACGGCTATGACTTTGCTGCCAACTACGCCATGGGCGCACTGGACCTTGGCGCAGGCTACAGCGCCATTGACAGCAACAAGCAGTTCTCCTTGCGTGCTTTGTACTCCTTCGGTCAATTTACCGTTGGTGGCTACTATCAGCGCAACAAGGACGCAAACCAGCTGCTGGCTACCGGAGCTGGAACGCGCAACAATCTGCGCTTGGCCGCGGCCTACAGCGTCGGCGCATCGGAGTTTCACGTGAACGTGGGCCGTGCGGGCGAATACGAAAACATCGCCGACAGCGACGCCACGCAATACACACTTGGCTACAACTACAACCTGAGCAAGCGCACGAAGGTCTATGGTTACTACACCCGCGTGAACAACAGCACCAACGCGACCTATATGACCGGCACTGCTGGTGTCGATTTCAGCTCCGTTGCCGTGGGTATTCGCCACAACTTCTAAGCTACTCTTGCTCTCGGCAGCCTCGCTGCCCGAGAGTTAGCTTACGCAGAAAGAGGCCTCGGGTTCCGTCAAGGGATGCGAGGCCCTTTGTCTTTTGGCCCACAGCCAAAAGCCGCGTGTGGGATTCCACAAAAGAATAGCATCGCCATGTTGAACAGTGACGTGAAGTCCATTGGGCGTTTGCCAGCACAGGTGTCACGTGACGCCCGCTTCGGTACACTTCCTCATGTCTCATCTGAAGGCGTCGGCCCGCAAGAGCCAGGTGGTTTTGCCTCTCGCGTCTGGCGCGAAGACATGACATCGATGCGCGAATCGACCTTCTCTCCAACAGCGCTCGCTCTTGGCCACTTCAGGTGGAGGTGCCTCTTGAAGAGCGGTGTTAAGGAGCCGCACCAGCAGGCCTCTACCAAGCAATCGCGGAGCACGCTACCCACGACCACCGTTTTTTGGACTCGAGGCACATGAAGTTGTTGGTGATTGAGGATGAAGTGAAACTAGCGGAGTACCTTCGGAAAGGCCTCCAGGAAGCTGGTTTCGTGGTGGACCTTGCTCACAATGGCATCGATGGCTTGCATCTCGCAATGGAGTCCGACTACGACCTTATCGTGCTAGACGGCATGCTTCCCGGCATCGACGGGCTTGGCTTGTTGGCCGCGTTGCGTCAGACCAAGCGCACGAGGGTCTTGATGCTGACTGCGAGAATAAAGGTAGAAGACCGAGTGCGCGGCCTGAACACAGGTGCAGATGACTACATGGTCAAGCCGTTTGCGTTTTCTGAACTCGTTGCCCGGGTTCAGGCATTGCTGAGACGAGAACAGACTGGAGCGGGAGCTGAGCAGCCCACGGTGCTTAGTGTGGCTGACCTAGAGGTTGACCTGGTCGGTCGCAAGGTGTCTCGCCGAGGGCAAAGGATTCTCCTGACATCTCAAGAGTTCAGCCTTCTTTCCTTGCTCCTGCGACGACAGGGCCAAGTACTTTCGAGAACCGAAATTGCCTCGCAAGTGTGGGACATGAACTTCGACAGCAACACAAATGTGGTGGACGCTGCAGTCCGACGCTTGCGCACCAAAGTGGATGTGCCGTTTGACAGCCCGTTGATTCACACGGTTCGCGGCGTTGGCTACATCCTGGAACCCCGACAAGAATGAATCGGAATAGCGCAAATTCGCTAGGACGACGGCTGTCGGCCTGGCTTGCGTGGCAAAGCTTGGGTGGGCTGCTAATCGTGTGTGCAACGGTGTACGGAGCCACACACTACGCGTTTAAGGCGCGGCAGCTTGAGGAGTTGGACCAGAAGCGGGCGCTGCTGACATATCTTGCCTCCGAGGCCGCGCGCAACGGCAATGAAGTCAAGCTCAAGCATGAGCTCGACGACTTCATGGTTGGCCATCCCCAACTTGGGCTTTCTGTAGCACAGACAGATGGAGCAATTTTTCACCAGAAACTGCTGCCACCGTCGGGGCATGCCCGACGAACGATTCAGTTCAACCTCGACTCCCCGAGGCCTGGTCAGCAAATGCTTCGCACGGAGTTGTCGCTGGATGTAGGTGGCGATTCGCTGGTGTTGCGACGCATCGCCTGGATTCTCTTTGGGGCGGCAGTGGGAGGAGTACTGTTGATTTCCTCCGGCGGATTTCTCCTGGTGTGGCTTGGATTGCGGCCTTTGCGCGAGCTCTCGGCACAGGTGAAAGTGCTTACAGCAGGGACGCTGCACATCCGACTGGATGGTTCACGACAGCCCGACGAGCTCGCTCCGTTGATTGCGCAATTCAACGATTTGTTGGCCCGTCTCGACCAGTCTTACGAACAAATGGAGGGCTTCAACGCTGACGTCGCCCACGAGTTGTTGACACCGCTGACGACGTTGATGAGCGGTGCTGAACTGGCGATGAACTCATCCAAGAGTCTGGACGAGATGCGTGAGTTGCTCGGTTCGAATCTGGAGGATCTGCAGCGCATCGCTGGAATAGTGCACGACATGCTGTTTCTCTCACAAGCAGACAGGGGGGCGGCTGCGCGTCGCACATCAACTCCAAGCCTCGCGGCAGTCGTACGGCGCGTTGCCGAGTACCACGAAGCTACCCTCGATGATGCTGGACTAACCCTCGAGGTGAAGGGCGACGTTGATGGCGAGTTCGACCTGCAGCTGTTGCAGCGCGCGTTCTCCAACCTGGTTAGCAATGCCACTCGCTACGCCACAAAGGGCACGAGCATAGTGGTGAGCATTGAACCCGATGCTTTCGAGCAGGTGATGGTTCTTGTCGAAAATCGCGGAGCCCCGGTTGACACCCATACCCTCTCTAGGATGTTTGACCGGTTCTTTCGAGCCGACGCATCACGCAGCGGAGCTAGCAAGAATCACGGCCTCGGTCTCTCAATTGTTGCGGCCATTGCGCGTATGCATGGCGGCACGACCATGGCTACATCGAGCAACGGAATGACCAGCGTGGGCATCCGTCTGAAGCGGTTCAATAAGTAGGTCGACAACCCCTCTGCCACATCAGTGCGGGCAATTTAACGAGCGCCTTTGCTGGGCAGGCAGTCGGCCGCGCACTCACGCTTCAGCATAGCTTTCGAATATGACAAATTTGTCATTTTGATGACTTCATGTTGTTGAGGACCAACTCATACAGTGTTTCTCAGTGCCGAAACGGCAGCTGCTGCCTCACACGAGAGGCTTTCTAAATCACTTATGAGGTCCTACATGTCCAAAATCCATACCTTCCGACAAGCTGCCTTCGCGGTCTCCATTGCAGCCACCCTGGCCAGCGCTTCCGCTGCAGACATTTCCAGCAAAGAGCAGGCGCTGATTGGCCAACCCGCTCCTTCCACGGCATCGGCACGTGTCATCGACCTGAGTGCGTCCAGCTACGCGAACGTCTCCTATGGTGAGACAGTCGTCTTTCGCGGCAATGGAGGCAACCAGTTCACCTGGACGTTCAATGGTGTTGGTGGTCGTTCCTGGGACCTTGCCAAGATTGCCCCGGCCGGCTTCTCCGACAAGCAGTTCCGAGTCTTCGTGAGTCGTAATCCGCTGTATCGCAGCTGAGCCTTCATCGCTCGTAGTAGGCGACTCCGCGCTGCCGGGACGGGGATTGCCACGACAGGCGCTTGGAGTACACGGGCTACACCCGTATGGTGTGTGGCCCGTTTTACTTTTTGTCGCCGCCCTTGTATGCCAGAAGGCGCAGTGCGTTGAAGACGACCAAGAGCGTCGAACCCTCATGAACGGCAACGGCTGCTCCAATGCCAAGACCCATGATGGTCGCGGGGACCAAAACCGCCACGATCCCAAGACTCACGAAGACGTTCTGACGAATCACCGAGCGCGTGTGACGGCTTAAGCCTACGGCGAAAGGAAGGTTTCTCAAGTCGTCGGCCATTAGCGCCACGTCAGCTGTCTCCAGCGCCACATCTGAGCCTGCAGCACCCATGGCGATGCCGACCGTCGCGTTGGCCATAGCGGGCGCGTCATTGACGCCATCACCCACCATTGCCACCTTCGTTTCCTCGCGAAGCTTGCGAATCGCTTCGACCTTGTCCTCGGGCATTAAGTCACCCCAGGCCTCATCGAGACCTACCTCACTGGCAACTGCTTCTGCCACCTTCTTGTGGTCCCCGGAAATCATAATCATGCGGGTGATGCCGAGCTCTCGAAGCTGCTTCAGTGCATCACGTGCGCCTTCGCGTGGGGTATCAAGAAGTCCGATGGCGCCGAGATCTCGCTCACCCTTGCGCACAACCATAGATGTGCGGCCTGCTTCACGCAGACTTTCAATTGCTGACGCGGCCGAAGCACCCAGGGGGGCAATGCCATCGCTTCCAAAGAGTTCTGCCTTGCCAATCCAGACTGTCTCCCCGCCCACAGTGGCAGTCACCCCGCGTCCAATCAAGTTCTCGAGATTGCTTGCGTTTGGGATGGGTTGCTGCCCCAAGCGTTCACGACCATCCTTCGCTATCGCAGCAGCAAGCGGGTGGTCGCTCAAGGACTCGACTGCAACCGCTACAGCGAGCAGTTCCGTATCGGTGACACCTTCCGCTGTCACCACATCGGTGATTCGCGGTCGGCCTTCTGTCAGTGTGCCGGTCTTGTCAAATGCCATTGCGTTGAGGGAGCCGAGCTCTTCAAGAGGAGCGCCACCCTTTATCAGAACGCCGCCTCGTGCTGCGCGAGCAATACCTGAAAGAACCGCGCTGGGCGTCGCAATGGCCAAGGCACACGGGCTGGCAGCCACAAGAACCGCCATGGCGCGATAAAAGCTATCGCGGAACGGCTCGTCCACGACTACCCAAGCAAACAAGAGTAGGAACGCCAGCAACAGAACAGCGGGCACAAAAATGCGTTCGAACTGGTCCGTGAATCGCTGCGTTGGAGACTTGCGCGTCTCTGCTTCGCTGACCATCTTGACCACTCGGGCCAGGGTCGAATCGGTGGAGCGTCGCGTCACCTCAATTTCGATGGCATGTGCCCCGTTGATGGTGCCCGAGAAAACGCGAGAGGCTGCTTCGATGGCATCGGGTCTCGAGCGAGCGAGGGCCGCATCATCGACCGGCCGCTTGTCGACAGGCATGCTCTCGCCAGTGACAGGCGCCTGGTTGATGCTTGTTGTGCCAACCAGAATAAATCCATCGGCGGGAAGGCGCTCATTTGGCCTCACCAAAACGACGTCACCGACCACGAGTTCTTCCACCGCAATCTCAGATGTCTGCCCATCGCGGCGAACGGTGGCCGTGTCTGGCGCTAGTTCTGCCAGTGCCTCAATGGCGCGCTTTGCCCGACCCATGGCATAGCTTTCAAGTGCGTGGCCCAGGCTGAACAGAAACAGAAGAAGCGCGCCCTCTGCCCATGACCCGAGAGCAGCTGCGCCGGCAGCTGCGACCAACATCAGGGTGTCAATCTCGAATCGCTTACGTCGAAGGTTATCGATGGCTTCTCGCAACGTATAGAAGCCGCCAAAGAAGTACGCAGCGACGTAACAAGCAAGTGGAAGCCAGGATGGCACGCCCGTGATTAGCTTCTCCGTGGCGGCTCCCGCACCGAGCAGCGCTCCGCAGATCAGCGCGAAGATCATTTCGCTGTTCGCGCCGAACACGCCACCATGCTGGTGCCCTTCGTGGCCGCCGGAAGCATGTTTGTGGTCACCGTGGTCGTGGCTATGCGCGCTATGGTCTTCCTCCGCCTCGCGCGGATTCGTTCCAAGGCTTGAGAGTTCGGCACGTATTGCTTCTTCCGAAGTCTTCTCGCGGTCGAACTCGATGTGCAGGAGCCCTGAAGCATTGGTGTTAGCTTCAAGAACCCCCTCAATCTTCTGCAGACGGTCGGCCACGGACCCGGCCTTCCTTTGATGGTTAACCCCGTCAAGTTGCCACTGCAGGTGGCCGAAGCGGCTAGAGATTTCTGCGCCTGCTGCTTTCGCAACTTCACGAATACGCGTTAACGACAGCTGGTCGGGGTCATAGTGAATGCATAGCTGCGGTGGCTTTTCTGCTGCGCCAGGCCGCACATGCACTTCGTCAACGCCTGGCCGATTGCGAAGCAACTGTTGCAGCCGCTCAACGCAGGCATCTGCTTCGCCAGGAATGCTCGGCAGAAGAACAGGGAGGTCGAGGCGAAGCTTTTCAGACATGACGTGATGGTCGCTCTATACGACTGAGTTGAAGAGAAAAGAGCTGAACTTTGCTCGCAGAAGGTGTGCGAAGAAGCTCGTGAACGCTTGATTCTTGAACGGCTGACACGCGCACCGAAAACATATCGCAAAAGTCATGTTCAAGTCACATTCACGTTAGATAATTTTTATCCATGGTGCAGAGCTCGCCAGAGGTGTTTTCGTCCTCGTTTTGTCACATTGCGTCGGTCTAATCATTTGCGTCAGCCCGACTTGGGTTGTCGTTCCACCGAGTCCTTGCGATGTAGGTCGCATCGGAACACGGTCCAACTCAACTGCACAGCAATAGACGACATGAAACACTCTCTCATCGCCCTTTCGATTCTCGCGACCACAGCAGGGGCGTCTGCGCAAAGCAGCACCACTCTCTTCGGTGTTGTCGACGCATCTGTGACACGACTGTCCAGCGACAGCGTGAGCGTCACGGGACTCTCCAGTGGTGAACAATCTAGCAGCCGTCTGGGTTTTCGTGGACTGGAAGACCTCGGCGGAGGTCTCAAGGCCAGCTTCTGGCTTGAAGGCAGCGTTGCCGTTGACAACGGCGGTACAACATTTCGCTTTGACCGTCGCTCCACTGTTGGCTTGATTGGCGGGTTTGGCGAGGTTCGACTTGGCCGGGACAAGCTCGCGTCCTATCTGAACGTAGAGACCTTTGACCCGTTCGGCGACATTGGAGTGGCTGGAAACGGCGCTAACAACATGCTCGGCAACGCAACGGTCGCCGCTGGCACGCAAGAGGGTAGCCACTCCAAGCGCGCAAGCAATATCGTCTCGTATCTGACGCCCAAGATGGGTGGCTTCCACGGCCAGGTGCAATACGGCTTCGGCGAGCGAGCCAGCAGCGAGCCGAACAACAGCCGAGGCAATTTCGTCTCCGCACGCGTGGGATATCAATCGAACCCGCTCGACATCGCGTTGGGCTATGCACAGTTGAAGGGTGGCACTGCT
Source organism: Hydrogenophaga sp. GW456-12-10-14-TSB4 (assembly GCF_059424305.1). Classification (NCBI taxonomy): domain Bacteria; kingdom Pseudomonadati; phylum Pseudomonadota; class Betaproteobacteria; order Burkholderiales; family Comamonadaceae; genus Hydrogenophaga; species Hydrogenophaga sp. GW456-12-10-14-TSB4. Next base: position 60,066 of record NZ_JBWKZH010000022.1, read on the forward strand.
ATCCAGGAAGTGACCTACAAAGCGGTCAACTTGGGCGCTTCGTACGACCTCGGATTCGTGAAGCCGATGGTGCTGATTGCGACCGAACGTGGCGCCGGGCGCGGTGTCAATGCGTATACCTTGGGCGCGTCGGCCCCCGTCGGACAGGCGGGTGAGTTCCGTGTCGGCTATACACGCTTCAGCACCCGCAACCAGGTCGAGGCCGATTCCTCGAAGTTGGGTCTCGGCTACATCCACAAGCTGTCCAAGCGCACTGTGGTCTACGGCCTGCTCGCACGAGTGAGCAACGACAGCAACGCGAATCGCGGCTTCGCAGTCTCCTCGTCTTCCCTGGCGTCTCCGCTCATCGTCGCCGGCGACAGCGCAACCGGATACTCCATCGGCGTGCGTCACTCGTTCTGACAAAAAGAGCCGCAGCACGGATGTGGTGTCTGTGCTGCGGCGTATAAAGTGCTCCCCGTGGAATTGGCCCAAGTGCTTTGCGGTTCTTGGGCCTTTTTTCGTTGGGGATTCCGTTAAGGTTTGGTTGCGGCCTACTAACGCGCAATCAACTCCTGAAAGTTACATCTTCTTCGTGAACATCATGACCAGCGTGTTTGCGTTCACAGATTTTCCATCTGCCTTTCCGAGGAATGAGTTCTTCTTGGTTGCACCGACCATGGCGCCTGACACTGAGAAGCCATCGCCAAGGTCATAGACAGCGCCAACGCTGTAGTCGACATAGTTGGGCAGGGTAATGTCGCTGCTGTACGAGGTGTAGCCCAGCGATGCCTTCAAGGTCCACTTGGGATGGATCTCTTGAGCGTAAGCCACGTTCAGATACCCAGTGCCTTTGCCCTTCAAACCCGACCCGAGCGCGGAGCCCGCAGCGTTGAAGTAGTCGTCAGATACGGTATGGTAGTACTTGGCGCTCAGAGGACCCCAACCCACACCGAGGTACAGCTCAGTTGTGTTTACAGCGCTTGCGCCCGTGTAGTGATAGCGCAGAACACCGGCGTCCCAGCTGAGCTCGCCGGTTGCAAAGATGTAGCCAGCGTAGAGATCGCTTTCCAGATTCGCGGTCGGGCCCGTGGCACTCGTCTGGAAGTTGACGGTCGAGTTCCAGTTTCCAGCATAGAAGCCGCTTGCGTGGGAGTAGTCGAAACCGCCTTGCAGCGCAGGCCGCAGCTGTCCTTCTCGCACATCCTGGTCTTGGCCGCGAGTCTTGTAGTTGGTGACGAGACTGACGTTCGCGCTCAGTTGGGCGCTGGCGAGCATGGGAAGCGCTGCCAATGTGAGGACGGCCAGGGTCTTGGGGGAGATGATTGTTTTCATGAGTGAGCTTTCAAGTGGTGATGAACAGATAAAAGCCGAGTCGGAGCTTTTGACCCCCACCCTCAATTGCAGGCAATGAGGGCACGGGACTCGACGTAGACAGCTTGCTATGGCATAGCGTTTCACCAAGAGAAAACTTCGGGGCATTCATTGAAACGCTAGTGAATTTGGCGCTTCAAGCGCAATTCAGCAACTTGAAAGCAACTGCCCTCGTGCAACTCCCCATTGCATGTTTGGCTGCTTCTCAGTTCAACCCGGGCGCCCACTGCTGGCACGAACCGATTCCTCCGGTCAGAGCTAGGCTGAACGCGACTTTGCTCTTCCGACACATAAGCAAAAAGTGACGCATTTGTCATCGCTCGGATGTCGGTTTGTGTCGGTGCGCTCTCTAAATTAAGTCCAACAGATGACGGCTCCCGCTGGCAACCGCGTAGCGATCCGACGGACCGCCAAGTCTGCAGACGATCACTCGGCCCATGTCCACTGTGATGCCAGGTCGATGGCTTTGTTCTCGAATGCGGTTAGAGGCCGCGCCCTCATTCCCAGGACAACTATCCGTGGAGTTTCTTTCCCAGGAGCGTCAAGCCGAAGTCAGAGCCATCGCCGAAAGGCAGCAGAAGACTTACCGCCAGATGCTTTCGGCAAACAAAAACAAGACGTTCGCCATCCATGCGATTCACAACTTGCATCGACAGATAGACGAACTGGTGACAAGGGTCCAAGCAAGACCCGATGTGCGCTTCGACTGCAAACCGGGGTGCTCGCATTGCTGCAACTTCCGCATTGAGGTCTTCCCGCCCGAGGTGTTTGTTCTGGCTCGAAGGCTGCGGGCGCTGCCAGGCGACCAACTAAACCTGGTGACTGAACGGCTTCGTCTTCATGTTCAAAGGTCACAAGGAGTCCCTAGAGCGCAGCACTGGATGAACTGCCCATTGCTGAATGACGACCGTTGCTCCTTCTACAAAGACAGACCGTCGACTTGCAGGAAGTACCTGTCCTTAGATGTTGAGGAGTGCAAGCGACCAGGAATCAGCGCGCTAGAGGACGGCGAGTTGGCGCTGAAGTCATTGGCGCTCGTCAGTGGCGTTCGAGAGGCCTATTCAAAGGCCAAGAGTCCCCTCTCCATCCACGAGCTGAGCGAGGCGCTACTCATGGCGCTTACTGACCCAACCTGCGAGGAACGTTGGTTCAAGGGTGAGGTTGTCTTTCCGCTAATGGCTGCGGACGACTAATTCATGACGCCAGTCTTCTTATGTAGAGGGGAGCTGTGAGCGCAGTTGGGCGTAACGAGCCATGTCCATGCTACAGCGGGAAGAAGTACAAGCATTGCTGCATGACGCGTAGTTCGACCCCGTTGGCGGCGGGTGAAGCGACCAGCCCAGTCGATGCGCTTAACGTGGCATGGAGCTTCTTCGAGTCGGGCCAAGCAACCGAGGCGGCGAATCTGTGTCGAACAGTTCTTCGTTCAGATGCGACGCAGCCGGATGCGCTGTACTTGCTGGGCGTCTTGGCTTGTGAAAGCGGAAATTTCTGGGATGCTCTGGATCTCTTCCGGAAAGCTGCACTGGCGCGCCCGCAGTTTCCTGAAGCGCACTACTACCTCGGGCTTATTCATATGAGGCAAGCCCAGCATGAGCAGGCTGCCTCGCACTACCGTCAAGCAATCGCCTCTGCGTCTGGATTCGTCGAAGCACATTGCAACCTGGGCGTTGTGCTTAACCGCTTGGGTCAGCCGCTTCAGGCCTTGTCCAGCTACCAGGAGGCACTGGCCATTCGTGAGGCGACAGAAGTGAAGATTGGCCTCGCCGAGTGCTTGCAGCGCCTACGCGTCTCGCCAGGCGTGAGCCACTTGCGCCCCCTGCTCACGCGCGCAATCGCTGAAGCCTGGCGCCGGCCTGAAGAGCTCGCGCCCGCCGCCATCGCCTTCCTAAAGTGCGAAGCAGGATTCCAAGAAGCATTGTCGAAAGGAGTTGGGCGAGAGAGATTGCTTGCCGACTGGTGCGAAAACAGACTTCTTCTTGCGTTGCTTGAGAGCGCGACGATTTGCGATGTCGAGCTCGAGCGCTTGTTGACAGCGGTCCGCGAGACGCTTCTGGATGACGCTCTGAGGTTCGATGTGGAAGATGATGAGCTGCTGAGCTTGCGTTCCGCCCTAGCACAGCAGTGCTTTGTGAACGAATACTCTTGGCTCGTGCACCCAGAAGAAAGCGAGAAGGTCGAAGAGCTACTGAAGCGTGCGAGTCTCGCTATCGAATCGGGTCGAATGCCGTTGCCACAAGTCATGCTCGCGCTTGCTAGCTATCTACCTCTGTGCAATCTGCCATTTGTAAACGCTCTGAGGGAACATGCCTGGTCTGATTCGCTGCGTTCGGTGATACGTCAGCAAATTGATGAAGTGAGGCAGGAGCTCAATTGGCGCTCCGTCCTTCCAAAGATAACAGCGATAGACCAAGACTCGTCGAGCAGGGTTCAGCAACAGTACGAAGAGAACCCTTACCCGCGCTGGGTCCGCTCCTCCTTGTTTCCCGCCCCACTCGCGCTGGAAGACCGGCTGCGCATGCAGATTCCGCACGCGCGTTTTCAACCAATTGGCAGAGTCGGTACTGTCGACGTTCTTATTGCGGGATGCGGAAGCGGTCGTCACTCAGCTGAGAGCGCAAGTGCATATAGCGACTCGCGAGTGCTTGCGATTGATTTGAGTGCAAGCAGCCTCGCCTATGCGATGCGCAAGTCTCATGAGCTCGGTCAATGTAACGTCGAGTACGCCCAAGCCGACGTTCTGCAACTATCGTCGCTCAACCGGCACTTCGACCTCATCGAGTCCGTGGGTGTGCTGCATCATTTGGTTGACCCAGCGGCTGGATGGCGAGCACTACTCCAAGTGCTACGACCAGGCGGACTCATGTTGCTCGGCCTGTACAGCGAAGCTGCGCGCGCTCCGGTAGTCGCCGCGCGGCAATTCATCGCTCATCGTGGCTATCCCGCTACTCCACAAGGTATTCGAGACTGTCGCGCGGCAATCATGGGGGCAAATTGTCCGGAGGCGCTGAGTCACCTCACCGCGTTCGGCGACTTCTACGGCTTGAGTGCATGTCGCGACTTGCTATTCCATGCGCAAGAGCACCGCACAAACTTACTCGCTATAGATGCGCTGCTGAATGAGCTGTCGCTCGACCTCGTAGGCTTGCATGTTGAGCCAGAGGTGCTTCGAAAATTCCAAGCACGGTTTCCTGATGATGATTCTGTTCACGACCTGGGAATGTGGCACCAATTCGAAACAGAAAATCCCCAAACCTTTGTTGGGATGTATCAGTTCTGGGTGCAGAAGCGACGCGCATAACTGGGTGGACCATGGGTATTCGGTCAATCCGCCGCGACTGCTGTCGTGTGAGCTTTGCTGCACTTGACATCCAATCTTTGACTAGCTTGCAAGCCACTGGGGAATCAGAGCATGAGCCAGTTGCCGCTGCTCAAAGAGAGCAATAGCTAGCAGCTAGCAAGGCCGTCAAGAGGAAGAGGAGGCCTGCTCACATGCCTCTGTGATTGCATCTTGGGGTAGCAGTTTCATAGCGGCACCTGAGGAGTCTCGAGCTCTTCTGTCGCCACTGCACACCCAATATGACTGATTTGTCATTTACCGGTTTTCGAACTGTGGAGATGGCAGTTCTACAGTTCTGTCAGTGCCAAAAAGAGAACTTTGGCTCCTTTCCGACCGACTCTAAGGCCCCGATGAAAACACTTCAAGCCGTGCTTACGGCGTTAACCCTTGCATCGTCTGCTCTTCTGACATCTGCTGCTTCGGCAGACACGCTTCGTAGTGGCGAGTCCCCTTATGGACAACTTGCTGTGGAAGCAAAGAACGCACGCGTGGTAGATGTGATGTCCACCAAGTCCGCCAGTGTCACATATGGCGAAACCATCTTGTTTCAGGGAGCAGGCGGGAAGACGTTTGCTTGGACCTTCAACGGCCTTGATGGTCGGTCTTGGAACCTGAAGCAGTTTGCTCCGTCGGGTTTCGTTGCCAAGGACTACCGCGTTTACGTGGCTAGAAACCAGCTTTATCGCCGGTAACAGATCCTCTTGGCCAAGCGCCGTGCTCAGACCATTTCAAGGCTGAGCTTGTCGAATAAAACTTGCTCCGAAGAGGCGGTACCCCACCGCTTGAGCAGCTTTAAGCCAATTGAGCATCAGGACCGAGATTCCATCTGATGGCCACCACGTCTTTGCGTCACTCGCTTGTGAAAATGGCAGAGCACTGCCGTGCTGCCTCGATTCGTTCATTGATATTTAGGTCAACGGGAGATGCCAAATGACCAGGAAACCCATGTCGCTTGCCCTGGGGCTTGCGCTGCTCGTTGGATTTGGAGCGAACGCGCAGCAAGTCGCTCCCATTAGTGCCCCATCAGTAGGATTAGCGTCCCCCACGCAAGCAAGTCAGCCGCTGACTTTGGGTGCGGCACTGCAGGCCGCAATCGAAAACAGCCCTACGCTATCCGCTGCCAGACGTGAGATAGATGCTGCTCAAGGCGCGCTCACGCAGGCGGGGGTCTATCAAAACCCGTCGCTTGACCTGGAAGTGGAAGACCTCCGCTCCGGTATGCGTAGCACAACAGTTACCTTGAGCCAGCCTTTGGAGCTTGGAGGAAAACGCTCAGCGAGAGTTGCTGCGGCGGAGCGCGCACTGGAAGTAATTCGCGTTAAGAGCGAGGCGACTGAGGCTCAATTGAAGGCAGACGTCACGGCCGCATTTCTATCTGCGCTTCTATCGCAGGAGCGTGTGAGGTTGGCGCAAGAGTCTCTGAACATCGCTCGCGCTGGCAGCCAGGCTGCGTCCAAGCGCGTCCAGGCTGGGAAGGTGTCTCCTCTGGAGGAGACGCGCTCGAAGGTCGCCGAGGCTAACGTACGTCTCGAGCTTGTCCAGGCGCAGGGTGAGCTGGCAGCGCAGCTTCAAGAGTTGCGTGCGCTGCTGGCTGGTGGGGTGCCTTTCGACACGTTGGACGGAAACGCTTTGCTTCTTCCGACCCTCCCCCCAATCGACGTTCTGCAGGCTCGCGTGGAGAACTCACCGACTATGCGACAAGCTCGACTTGAGACCAGCCGACTGTCAGCACTTGCGGACCTTGAACAGGCAAAGAGGAAGCCAGACATAGCCGTAAGCCTCGGCATGCAGCGTTCTCAGCAGGACGGTCGCTCGACGGCCATCGTTGGAGTTTCGATTCCACTGCCCGTGTTCGACACCAATCGCGGAAACATCATCCAGTCGCTCCGACTGAGGGACAAGTCGGAAGATGACGCGAGGGCACTTGAGTTGCGGTTGCGAGCGGATCTCGCGATTGCAAGGCAGCGAATGGAAATCGCCTCACAAGAGGTGGCCGCCGTCAGTGCGGAAATCCTTCCCAGTGCACAGCTCGCCTTCAACGCCGCCGCGCAAGGTTTTGAGCTCGGAAAGTTCGAATACCTCGACGTTCTCGATGCACAACGGACTTTGCTACAGGCTCGGTCCCAGTACCTGCGCTCGCTAGGCGAATCTCATCGAGCGGCAGCAGATGTCGCTCGGCTCCTTGGAAACAACACTCTCAACTGAATCTGCCATGGCCACCAAATCACCTATGAATGCAAGACCTGAGAAAAAGCAGCTCATCATCATCGCCATCATCCTGGTGCTGGGCGCAGTCGGAGGAGCCCTAATCCTGCGAGGCGGAGAGAGCCACGGCGAAAGCGATGGCCATGGCCATGAGGAAGAAAGCTCACAGGTCGAAGGCGGTGCTAGCAAAGCAGGAGCCAAGGAAACTGGTTCCGGCACCTCTGCTGAACAGAGCAAGTCACCGTCCGGCGCAAGCGAAGAGGCACACAAGGAGGATGAGGAAAAGGTGGCTTTGACGGACGAGCAGGTGAAGGCAGCCGGTATCGTGATTAAGGAAAGTGGTGCTGCTGTGATTCGTACCACGCTGCAGCTCCCTGGAGAGATTCGATTTAACGAGGACCGAACCGCGCACATCGTTCCGCGAGCAGCGGGGGTCGTTGAGAGTGTGAGCGCAAATCTCGGGCAGAAGGTGTCTCGCGGCCAAATCTTGGCGGTCATTTCAAGTTCTGCCGTTTCGGAGGTTAGGTCTGAGCTCCAAGCAGCGACGAAGCGTCGTGAACTTGCACAGACGACGTACGAACGCGAAAACACACTTTGGCAGCAGAAGATTTCGCCGGAACAGGATGTCCTGCAAGCCCGACAAGCCTTGCGTGAGGCAGAGATTGCAGTGGCAAATGCCACTCAGAAGTTGCGGACACTTGGAGCATCAGCAGGTTCCGGTGCTCTAGGTCGAGTTGAGCTGCGGGCGCCGTTCGATGCGATGGTCGTGGAAAAGCACATCGCTATCGGCGAGGCCGTACGCGAGGACGCAAACGTGTTCACCTTGTCCGACCTTTCAACGGTGTGGGCTGAGATGAGCGTGGGTGCAAGTGACCTTTCCAAGGTTCGAGTCGGGGAGCGTGTACGAGTAAAAGCTGACGCCGCAGATGTTGTTGCGGACGGAAAGATTGCGTTTGTTGGCTCGCTGATTGGTGCTCAAACTCGAACGGCACCTGCTCGTGTTGAACTGAGCAACCCGAAGGGCGCTTGGCGGCCTGGGCTCTTCGTAACCGTCGAGGTGCTTACGAATGACAATGACAAGGCATCGGCGATAACAGTCGATGCAAACGCGCTTCAAACCGTGGAAGACAAGACTTCGGTCTTCACCAAGGTTGAAGGCGGCTTTGTCGCGAAAGCTGTGCGTGTCGGACGCACTGATGGTCAGCGGGTTGAGATTCTGGATGGCCTGAAGGCAGGTGAGTCCTATGCCGCAGACGGCAGCTTCGTCGTCAAGTCTGAGCAGGGCAAGAGCTCGGCGACGCACGCGCACTAAAGGCCGCTCACTATGTTTGAACGCATCATCCGCTTCGCCATCGAACAACGATGGCTGGTTATGTTGGCCGTGCTCGGAATGGTTGGGCTCGGCGTGTACAACTTCCAACGGTTGTCCATTGACGCCGTGCCGGACATTACCAATGTCCAAGTGCAAATCAACACGGCCGCACCTGGCTACTCGCCTCTTGAGACAGAGCAGCGCGTCACGTTCCCGATTGAGACCGTCATGGCCGGGCTGCCTGGCCTTCAACAAACACGGTCCATCTCGCGCTATGGCATATCTCAGGTCACCGTTGTCTTTAAGGACGGCACCGACATCTACTTCGCGCGCCAGTTGGTGAACGAGAGAATGCAGGGTGCGGTCAGCTCTCTGCCAGAGGGGGTCCATCCAGCTGTGGGGCCAATATCTAGCGGCTTGGGTGAAATCTTCCTCTGGACGGTGGAGGCTGAAGAAGGAGCGAAGAATGCGGACGGCAAACCGTATACGCCGACCGACCTTCGTGTGATTCAGGACTGGATCATCAAACCGCAACTCCGCAATGTGCCGGGTGTGACTGAGATTAACTCTATCGGCGGTTTTGAGAGACAGTTCCAGGTTGCTCCGATACCGGAGCGTTTGTTGGCCTACGGGTTGACGTTGCCTGATGTCGTTCAAGCTCTTGAGCGTAACAACGCCAACGTGGGCGCCGGCTACATCGAGAGGCGTGGCGAGCAGTATCTGATTCGGGCTCCAGGCCAAGTCGGCAGCCTTGAGGATCTCCGCAATGTCGTCTTGGCGAACAACAGTGGAACTCCGGTTCGAATCCGCGACGTTGCGGAGGTCGATATTGGTCAGGACTTGAGAACCGGCGCAGCTACGGATAACGGTCGCGAAGTCGTGCTAGGCACGGTGTTCATGCTCTTGGGCGAGAACAGTCGAACGGTCGCCCAAGCTGTTGCGAAGAAGATGGAGGAGATAAATCAGAATCTTCCAGAGGGCGTACACGCGATTACTGTATATGACCGAACAGTTCTAGTGGACAAGGCAATCTCTACGGTCAAGAAGAACCTGTTTGAAGGTGCCGTGCTCGTCATCGCGGTGTTGTTCCTTTTCCTGGGCAACATCCGAGCGGCGTTGCTGACTGCGCTGGTCATTCCCCTCTCGATGCTCTTCACCTTCACCGGGATGGTGAATCAGAAGGTGAGTGCCAACCTGATGAGTCTGGGGGCGCTTGACTTCGGCATCATCGTCGACGGCGCCGTGGTGATTGTGGAAAACTGCATTCGTCGCCTGGCACATGCCCAAGAGCGCCATGGACGCCCATTGACAAAGGCGGAGCGATTCCATGAAGTTTTTGCCGCATCTCAGGAGGCTCGAAGGCCACTGCTCTACGGCCAGCTCATCATCATGGTCGTCTATCTACCCATCTTCGCCCTTACAGGCGTGGAAGGCAAGATGTTCCATCCGATGGCTCTGACAGTCGTAATCGCACTGTTGGGTGCCATGATTCTCTCAATCACGTTTATCCCTGCAGCTGTCGCCATGTTTATCGGCAACAACGTCGGCGAAAAGGAAAATCGTCTCATGGGTTGGGCTCGTCGCGCCTACCACCCACTGCTCAAACGTGCCATGGGCGCGAGGGCCGTTGTTCTGACCGCTGCAGCTGTGGCCGTTCTGTTGTCGGGGCTTTTGGCAACTCGCTTGGGCAGTGAGTTCATACCCAGCCTTAACGAGGGTGACTTCGCTATCCAGGCGCTGCGAATTCCAGGCACCAGTTTGTCTCAGTCTGTCCAGATGCAGCAGCAAATTGAGCGCACTTTGGTGGCAGAGTTTCCTGAAGTTGAGCGTGTGTTTGCCCGCACAGGTACCGCCGAAATCGCGTCAGATCTTATGCCGCCGAACATCTCCGACGCATATGTGATGTTGAAGCCTGAGGACCAATGGCCAAGTCCTAAGCGGACGCGTCGAGAGCTCGTTGAAGCTGTCCAAGAGAGGGTGAGCAAAATCCCGGGCAACAACTACGAGTTCTCACAGCCGATTCAACTTCGTTTCAACGAGTTGATCTCCGGTGTGCGCGCGGACGTGGCTGTCAAAGTGTTTGGCGACGACATGGATGTGCTGAACAAAACGGCCCAGGAAATCGCCGAGGTTCTTGGTTCTATCAATGGGGCGAGCGAGGTGAACGTCGAGCAAACCACCGGCCTGCCCATGCTCTCCATCAACATTGACAGAAGCAAGGCGGCACGTTATGGCGTCAACGTGGGAGACATCCAAGACACCATTGCTACTGCCATTGGTGGTCGTAATGCTGGAACCCTCTTTGAGGGAGATCGCCGATTCGACATCGTTGTACGCCTGCCCGAGAGGATGCGAGGGGACCTGGAATCGATCCGTCGTCTCCCGGTAACGCTCCCAGCGGCCACACAGGCGGACGGAAGCACTCGTGTGAGCTTTATCCCTCTTTCAGAGTTGGCGACACTTGATTTGGCACCAGGACCAAACCAAGTCAGCCGAGAAGATGGAAAGCGGAGAATCGTCGTAAGCACCAATGTGCGTGGGCGCGACTTGGGCTCCTTCGTGGAGGAAGCCGGAGCCGCTCTGAAGGAGAAGGTGGTCATTCCGACGGGATACTGGACCACGTGGGGTGGACAGTTTGAGAATCTTCAATCCGCGACAAAGCGCTTGCAGATCGTGGTCCCGGTAGCGCTTCTCCTGGTGTTCGTATTGCTGTTCGCCATGTTCGGCAACGTGCGAGACGGCCTCATCGTGTTCACCGGAATCCCCTTTGCGCTTACGGGCGGGATCCTCGCGCTTTGGCTGAGGGATATTCCCCTATCTATCTCAGCTGCTGTCGGGTTTATTGCGTTGTCTGGCGTGGCCGTGCTGAACGGGCTGGTCATGATTTCATTTATCCGAAATCTCAGAGAGGGTGGTGCGACACTGGATGACGCGATTTTCGAAGGCGCGTTGACGCGACTTCGTCCAGTGCTGATGACAGCCTTGGTGGCTTCGCTTGGCTTCGTTCCCATGGCGATCGCAACCGGCACGGGTGCAGAGGTGCAGCGCCCCCTGGCAACTGTGGTGATTGGAGGCATCTTGTCATCAACAGCACTGACGTTGCTGGTGTTGCCGGTCCTATATCGGCTTGTTTATCGACGAGAAGAAGATGAAGAGGCTGACGACGAATCGGCTTCTCCCGTTTTGCCTCCCTCTTCGCACCAACCGACATAACGTGTCGCTCATAGCCTTGGCACTTGCCAAGGCTATGAGTTCGTATCGATGGAGCCCGAACATCAACAGCAGAGGCTCGTCTGTACGGCTGGCCTTATTGCGACAACCTCTCGCGCTCCAGACCGTGAGGGCGTAAGCGTCCGGCAATCCCATCTTGAGATAGACCCAGTGTCGAGGCATCGTGTGCACGATGAACATCACGCACACTATGGCGAACGACACGATCGCCCAGCGCCCCAAGCGGCACTACTACTCCCCGGAACTTAAAGGCCAGATCGTGGCCGAATGCCAGGTCTCCGGCGCGTCAGTGGCCGGCGTAGCGCTTGCACACGGAATCAACGCCAACATCGTTCATCGCTGGATGCGCGAGCAAGCAGACTCCCTGTTGCCAGCGCCCCGGAATGAGTTCGTTGCGCTGAATCTGCCTCCACCAGTTGAACAGCTCCCAGCAACCGAGACCAGCTCGCCGCCCGTGTCGCGTGCGATTCGCGTTGATGTTCGGCGCAGCGCCAGCGTAGTCACCGTGAACTGGCCCCTGGAAGATGCAGCGTCATGTGCAGCGTGGCTGCGCGACTGGCTCCGATGATCCGCATTGATGCGCTGTGGCTCTCCACCGAGCCGCTGGACATGCGAGCAGGCACCGAGACGGCGCTCGCCCGGGTAGTGGCTGTCTTTGGCGCAGCGCGCCCACACCACGCCTATCTGTTCGCCAATCGACGAGCCAACCGCATGAAGGTGCTGGTGCACGACGGCATCGGTGTCTGGCTGGCGGCCCGGCGCCTGAATAGCGGCAAGTTCGTCTGGCCGCGCGATGCCGCCACCACCGCCACACTCAGCCGAACGCAGTTCGATGCGCTCGTGCTGGGCCTGCCCTGGAAGAACGTCGGCGAGGCTGGAGTCATCACTGTACTTTGAGTGCTCCGGTCGTTGGCCAGGCAATCAGCGCTTGCACCGATGCGCGAATGTGATGTTAGCCGCATCATCTTCTCCCGTGATCACCGCAGACCACCTTGACACCCTGGAGCCGCAGCAGATGCGAGCGGCCCTGCTGTCGTTGATGGGTGAGCTGGCCGAGCGAGACGGCGTGATCGCACGCCAGGGCCAAGAGGCGGTCTTCAAGCAGGCGCAGATCGACAAGCTCACGCACGAGAACGCACTGCTCAAGCGCATGAAGTTCGCCGCACAGTCGGAGCGCTTCAGCGCCGAGCAGAAGAGCCTGCTCGATGAATCGCTGGATGAGGACCTGCAGGCGGTGGCCGATGAGATCGAGCAGGCCACGCCGCCAGTGGCAGGCCGCCAAGACAAGCAAGTCCCCAAACGCGCACCCCTGCCGGCCAACCTGTCGCGGCGCGAGATCCGCCACGAGCCCGAGTCCACCACCTGCGCCTGCGGTTGCCAGATGAAGCGCATCGGCGAGGACGTGGCCGAGAAGCTGGACTACGCGCCCGGCGTGTTCACGGTGGAGCGCCACATCCGGGGCAAGTGGGCCTGTGCCCAGTGCGAGACGATTCACCAGGTGCCTGTCGATCCTCACATCATCGACAAAGGCATCCCTACCACTGGGCTACTGGCGCAAGTGCTGGTGGCCAAGTACGCCGACCACCTGCCGCTGTACCGCCAGGAAGCGATCTTCGGCCGCGCCGGCCTAGCCATCCCCCGCTCCACGCTGGCGCAATGGGTGGGCTCGTGTGGCGTGCAGTTGCAGCCACTGGTTGACGCCATGAGGACAGAGCTGCTGCAGCGCCGCGTGCTGCATGCCGACGAGACGCCGGTGTCCATGCTCAAGCCGGGCAACGGCAAGGCGCACCGGGCGTACCTATGGGCCTATGCCACGGGCGCCTTCGAGAACATCAAGGCGGTCGTCTACGACTTCTGCGAATCGCGCTCGGGCGAACACGCCCGGCGCTTCCTGGGCGACTGGAGAGGCAGCCTCACCTGTGACGACTTCAGCGGCTACAAGGCCTTGATCGCAAGTGGTGTGACCGAGGTCGGCTGCCTGGCGCACGCGCGGCGCAAGTTCTTCGATTTGCACGCGGCGAACCAAAGCCAGATCGCCGAGGTCGCGCTGCAGCAGTTCGCGCGGGTCTACGAGATCGAGCGTGAGGTCAAGGAGATTGCGACCGATCAGCGCCAAACCATCCGGCAACAACAAACGAAGCCGCTGCTTGATGCCTTGCACCAGTGGATGGTGCTGCAACGCCAGAAGGTGCCGGAAGGCTCGGCAAGCGCCAAAGCGCTGGACTACAGCTTGCGGCGCTGGGAGGCTTTGACCCGGTTCGTCGATGACGGACAGCTGCCCGTGGACAACAACTGGATCGAGAACCAGATTCGGCCGATTGCCATTGGCCGCAACAACTGGCTCTTTGCGGGCAGCCTACGAGCTGGTCAGAGGGCAGCAGCCGTCATGACGCTCATCCAGTCAGCACGACTCAATGGGCATGATCCCTATGCGTATCTCAAGGACGTTTTGGCTCGCTTGCCGACGCAACGGGTTAGCCTGGTTCACGAGTTGCTACCGCATCGTTGGTTCGCACCGAGCTGAATGTCGTTATTTGAGGCTCCGCTCAGCGAACGGTTGGCCAGCTTGCCCCAGTGGCGCTGCGCAGCGATTCAAGTGCACCGCAATCGCCAACGCATACCCCTCCCGCACAGGTACTGCGGATGGCACGCAGTTGCTTGCGCAGCGCCTGCAACTCGGCGATTCGCTGCTCTACCAAGCGCATTTGATCGTCTAGCAAGGCATTGACCTCGTCGCAGGACATGGCGGGGTCGTCCTGCAACTGCAGCAGAGCCCGGATATCGTCGTGCGACATGTCCAGCGAGCGGCACCGAACGATGAAGGCCAACCTGTCGACATGCTGTTGGCCATATTGCCGATAGTTGTTGGCGGCCCGCAGGGGCGCCTGCAGAAGGCCCTCTGCTTCATAAAAGCGCACCGCGGGAACGGAGCACCCTGCCAATGACGATAGTTCACCGATTTTCATATTTGCCTACCTACCGCTTGACTCTACAGCTACTTGAGGGTTTCTAATACGGGACATGAGTACATGTCAAAGCAGTAGCTGCTCGAGCAGTTGCAATTCGCAGACGGTCGACGAGGCCCCAAGCGCCATTGCTTCCGTGGAGAGCACATTTTCAGTTCCGGGAATGGACTGCCCCTCCGAGGAGAACCTCATTCGCATGGCGCTGGGTGGTCTGACCGGGGTTGGGCCGATGACCTTCGATCTGGCCCATCGGCAGCTCCGGGTGGTGCACTCGGGCGAGCCCGCCAGGATCGCCCAGAAGCTGACGCCCCTGAACTTGGGTGCGGTTCTGCTGACAAGCGAGAGGCGCACCGAAGGCGGGCAGTGGAAGACGCGTTTCTCCGTGCCGAAGATGGATTGCCCGTCGGAGGAGAATCTCATTCGGATGGCGCTGGCCGATGCGTCGGCTGTTGCGGCACTGGACTTCGATCTGAAGGACCGTGTACTCACCGTGCAGCATGGGGGAAGTACGCAAGAGCTGCTGGGCCGTCTCATCCCTCTCAACCTCGGCGCGCAAGTGTTGGACAGCGTGCAAAGCGACGAGTCTACGGCCCCAGACGCAGAGGGGAATGCCTCTGAGGCTCGGACCTTAAAGCTGCTGCTCGCTATCAACGGTGCGATGTTTGTCTTTGAGTTGATCGTTGGCCTGATCGCCCAGTCCACAGGTCTCATAGCGGACTCGCTTGACATGTTCGCCGATGCGGCGGTCTACGGACTGGCGCTCTATGCGGTGGGCCGCGCCGCCGCCTTGAAGATGAAGGCAGCGCACATCGCTGGTTGGTTGCAAGTCGTGCTTGCGCTTGGCGCGCTTTTGGAGGTCGTTCGGCGGGCAGTTGTGGGAAGTGAGCCGGCGTCCATGCTCATGATGAGTATCGGGCTGGTCGCATTGATCGCCAACGTCACCTGCCTGGTGCTGATCGCCAAGAAGCGGGATCGGGGCGCCCACATGACGGCAAGCTACATTTTTTCTGCGAATGATGTGATCGCAAACGCGGGGGTGATAGTCGCTGGTGTTTTGGTCGCTTGGACGGGCTCCTCGTACCCTGACCTCGTGATTGGCGCAGTCATTGCGCTGATAGTGCTCAGCGGTGCCCGGCGCATCCTGAACCTCCGATAGCCAATCTAGCGGCATCCCACACCGATGCCTAGCCAAGGTGGGATGGCCGGCCGCTTACGTGAGGGCAATTGCATCGTCGTCAGCACCTGGCGGAGTGTCAGCTGAATTACATGTTCGTCATCTCCGCGATTGCCGTTCCTCAACTGCCAAACTGTCGCCCATGGAGACAGCTGCAATATGAAGATACTCATAGTGGAAGATGAAGTCCAATCGGGCGAGTACCTGAAGCAGGGTTTGAGAGAGGCCGGCTACTACACTGAATTGATGCGTGATGGCATCGACGGTTTGATTGAAGCTACTGAGGGTGACTACGATCTCGTTCTGTTGGATGTGAACTTGCCAGGAATTGATGGCTGGTCGGTGCTTCGCTCTTTGAGGCGAAAAAAGCCTCAACTGCCCGTGCTGTACTTAACTGCCAGAGACAGCATTGAGGACCGCGTAAAAGGTCTCGAGTTGGGCGCGGATGACTACCTAGCGAAGCCATTTTCGTTTTCGGAGCTCTTGGCACGCATCAAGACTGTTCTCCGCAGAGGTGCCCAGTCCCAAGAATCCACCATACTTCAAGTAGCTGACTTGCAGTTGGACCTGGTGCGTAGAAGGGCGTCGAGGTCCGGTCGTTTGCTGGATTTGACCACTAAGGAGTTCGGGCTTCTCGAGCTGTTTATGCGACGTCGTGGTGAAGTATTGCCTCGGTCCTTGATTGCTTCGCTCATGTGGGACATTAACTTCGACTGCGAGAGCAACGTGATAGTAGTGGCAGTGGGCCGGCTAAGGTCAAAAATCGATGATGAGTTCGACGCAAAGTTGTTGAGAACGGTGCGTGGCATGGGATACGTGCTTGATGAACCCGAGCTTTAACGCAAGGTATGGCCACTGCGCCCAGCCGACCGAAGTCGACTTTGGCATAGATGAGTGAGGTTTGGAGCTCTCGATGGCGAAGCACATCGGCGACCTCGTTGAGCGTGCCGCCGGCGTTGAGAAGCCGACTGACCAGTCGTGTGCCGGGAATGCCCCCAGTGTACGGCAACCCGGCGCGACGATACGGCTGGCGCACGGCATGCTTGACGACCTCGGCGGCCACTGTTTCATCACGGGCGCAACGTGCCGAACGAAGACCCGGTGGCTCGTAGTCTGGGGTCGTTCCGATCGCATGTAGTCAGCAATGGCAGCGCTGGTAAGGTGCGGCAGAGGTAGTACATCGGCGCGTCGCGATTTGCTTTTGCTGATGCGAACGGTGCCGGCTACCCAGTCGATGTCGTCGAGTTCCAGCGTGATCGCCTCGCTACTGCGCAGCCCGAGGTCGACGACGCAGCGCACGAGGGCGTAACAGCGCATGTGCGACGGTAAATCCACCGCGAAGGCACCCAGCCACCGATTGACCTCGTCCGGCGCGAGCGTCTGCGGTAAAGGTGCACGACGCCAATGCGCTGGCGGTATGCGCCAATGAACCACGTTCTTGATCCGCGGGCTGCGACCTGACAGCCTACGTTCCCACATAGATGAACGCGGGAACGTAAATGACAGACGATTTGGAAGACCTCAAACGCCGGTTGGTGGTGGGGCATAAGAGAGACGGACGCAGCGTGTACGACGAAGCGGCGAAGTCGGAGCTGGTGGCACTATGTCGGCAGCCTGGCGCCTCGGTGTCGCGCCTCGCACGCGAGTGCGGCGTCAATGCCAATCAGGTGAGCCGCTGGCTTCGCGAGCATGTCCACGGCGGTCCAGCGCGCAAAGCCGTTACCAACGTGGTGCCAGCGGCCGCGGCATTCGTCGCGGTCTCATTGCCACCGGCATTGCCGAACGCCGTTGTGATGGACGTGCAGCACGCTTGCCCAATGGTGTGGCGATCGACCTTCGCTGCGTCGAGCTGCGCAACATCGACGAACTGATCCAGGCGCTGGGGAGGCTGCGGTGTTCCGCTTCGACGAAGGACTGAAGGTCTACCTGCACCGCGAGCCGGTGGACTTCCGGTTGAGCATCAACGGCCTGGCGGTGCTGGTCGAACAGACCCTGGAGCTCGATCCGTTCGCCTCATGCGCGTACGTGTTCAGCAACCGCCGACGCGACCGCGTGAAGATCCTGGGCTGGGAGCGCAACGGCTTCTGGCTGTTGCTCAAGCGTCTGGAGAAGGGGTCATCTCGGTTTTTAGGGAATCGTCGACAAAATTCCCTCGACCGGGCCTGACGTCTGGCTCAGCCGCCGTACGCGGGATTCCTAAAGTCTTCGAGTGCGGCGCCGGCCTCGATCGCCTCGACGAGCCAAGTCGGCCGCCTCCCCTTGCCGGCCCAGGTGTTGCCGGCTCGGTCGCAGTACGGTATTGACTCGTCCACCGGGTCCGGCGCAAGTGCCGCCCCGAGTTCATCCTCTGAGAACACATCCATTGGCTTCAAGTCGTACATTTCGATCGCCTGCCGAACCAGTTCGATCACCTCTTCCTGCTCAGCAAGATCACTGAGCGATTCCTGGAGGCGCTGCTTCATGGCGGTGACGGGCTTGACCTTCGGCATCGTGTGGTTCTTCCGTTTGGCTCCAGGATGGTAGGTTACCGTCGATCGACCGAGTCGCTGGTCCACGGCAACGGAGTCAGTCTAACCAGCACTGGCCGCAGTGGTTCCAGTGAGGACCATATCGAATTGAATTCGCGGCTGGTCCCAGGGAATTTCCGCCGCATTTTGAGAAAAAAAGAAATGCAGCATCTACAGGCGCGAGCTAAGTCATTGATTCTTGGTCGACTTTCCGCCGCTTTTTGAGAAAATCCAGAAACGACCGTAGCCTGAGAACTGCCCGCAACGTCAATGCATTTTGGGCAACCGTGCCAACGCATCGGGGATGCGTTGGAGGGTCGGCAGGCAGGCATGTAAAAGAAACCGCAGCAACAAGCTTAAGTCTCCGTCCCCGTTGACTTTTTTGACTCTCTCTTGACTGATCCACTGGCCACTTCA
The DNA here is from genome assembly GCF_059424305.1 of Hydrogenophaga sp. GW456-12-10-14-TSB4. Classification (NCBI taxonomy): domain Bacteria; kingdom Pseudomonadati; phylum Pseudomonadota; class Betaproteobacteria; order Burkholderiales; family Comamonadaceae; genus Hydrogenophaga; species Hydrogenophaga sp. GW456-12-10-14-TSB4. The sequence goes on from NZ_JBWKZH010000022.1 coordinate 78,571, forward strand.
TCCGAGTTTGTCACTGCCAACTCAGGACCAAGAGCCGTCGCACTGAATCGCTCGATCATGCTGGCGACGACGTGCTCTTGCGCCGTGACGGATGACCTGGCCGTCGCCAGCGCCAGTTCCAGCTGCTGATTCGCAGTGAGCAGTCCATCGACCTTGGCCTGCAACTGCTCGTTCGTGGTGCTGAGCTGCAGGACAGCAGCATCCTGCTCCACCAAGCGCCGGCCCAACTCCTCGATGCGCCTCTGCGCAAACCCCAGTTCCTCCTTGAGCGGCCGCAGGCCCCGCATCTCTTCCTGGGCTCGGTGCAGATCGCCTTGGGCGCGCGACAAGTCGCCCAGCAGGCGCGCGTTGTCCTGCAAGGCGTGGACGGCTTCTTGCTGTTTGGTGGCCAAGGTCTCGTTCACGGCGCGCACCTCGGCCTGCAGGAACTGCACCTGCTGCTCCTGCTTGCGCTGGTCCTGGTCGCGCTGCTCCTTGCTGGATTGCCGGAAATGCTCCAGCGCCTGGCGCGCATGTTGGTGCTTTTCTTCCAGGGATTGGCGATGGCGCTCTTCGGCCGCGAGGCGCTCCTGCAGGTCGGCCACCTGCTGGACGAGCTGCGTGTTTTCCAGGGTCTTGCCGCTCAGCGCTTCGCTGGTTTTGCCATGATCCGTCTGTTCCTCGGCCAGCGCCCGTTGGGTTTGCTCCAGTTGCTGGCGGGTGGACTGCGCCTCGGTTTTCAGTGCCGTAGCTGTTTGCTGGTGCGCCGCGAGCTGCTCGGCGTGCTTGGCCTGCGCCGCAGTGACCCGCTCCTCGGCTTCCTCATTGACGCGGGCGGCCAGGCGGCCCACCAGATCCTGGATCGCCTCGCTGACGGCTACGCGGGTGCCGGTGGCGGGCCCTTCCTCTTCCTCTATCTCCCTCAGGTAGCGATGGATCGTGGTTTTGGAGCCGCTACCCAGCTCTTCGCGCACCGCATCGATGGACGGGTTGCGCCCCGTGGCCCGCAATTTATCGCGGGCGCGCAGCACTTCAGACTTGTAGATTCCGGCTCTGGCCATGGCTTACCCTCTTTTTTCGTACTATGGTATGTACCACGATATTACATACTATTTATGAGGGCGGGAGGTTGAGTTTTTAGGCAGAATTAATGTTGGGTAATGAGAGGTTATCCAATGTGATGGGACTTCCAGCGGTTGTACCCAGACTTGCGATGGAAGGATCCCACCAGTGCCATCCGCTGAAATGTGAAATGACCGGTTTGACTTCCATGGTGTCCAATAGAGCGACTATCTTTCAACAAGGCAACCGATCGCGTTGCCCAGACCACAGGAATGTGATCGATGAGCTTCTTTCCCTCACTGACCCATAACGCTGGTGTTCGCCACATCCCGACCTCCAACACCAAGGTCGGACGTGCAGTCATGGCGTTTCCCTCCGCAGCATTTCAAAACGCCAGCCCGCTGGTGCCCGCCCATAAGGATCTGAGCGCAGCCTTTGAGTCCGGTTCCAAGGGCAATCCCGGTCTCTTCAACACTCGCGGACAGGCCCTGCGCAAGAAGGGCTATGAGCCGCTGATGGCCTCTCTCGATGCGGCCGCCAAAAACGACCTGCGCGCATGACGCTGGACGTGGTGTGCCTGTGTGCCGATTGGTGCGGCACCTGCCGCGACTACCTCCCCGAGTTTGAAAAGCTCGCCGGCACGCGTCTCGATTGGCGCACGCATTGGGTCGACGTGGAGGACTTCGAGGCCGTGCTGGACGAAGTTGACATCACGACCTTTCCCATGATCCTGATCGTGGATACCGCCGGCAAGCTGTGTTTTGCCGGGCCGATTACGCCCCAGCCGGGCATGCTGCAGCGCCTGTGCCAAGCTGCGCAGCAGGGTTCACTGCAGGCCACCGACGCCGAGGTCGCGACCTGGCAGCCATTGCTGCGCTCCCTGCGACTTCGAGACGAATAATCGCCAATGCTCAGGAATCGTTGACCAGACGTATCGACTGTCCCTGGACACCCTGGCCTCGCTGTTCAGCAGCTTCTCCCGGCACGCGGGTGTTTTCTACACTGACAACAATCTGCGTCATTCACGATTTTGAGCACGACACCCAGCGCGGATACCCCAGCCGATCCGCCGCGGATCGGTTCAGTGTCCGGCGAGACGCGGCCCCCGGCGGCGGTTCGGGTTGACGCAACCTACGCTGATGTTCCTGCCCCTGCGCAGACAAAGGCATCCGTCATTGCCGGCATTTTTTGGTTTCTCTGTAGAGGGCACGAAGGCCTTGGTGGGCCTTGCTTCCAGGGATAATTCAAATTGCGTTGAAGCGCGCGAAATTGCCCAGGTCCACCTCGCTCTGTGCGCGAAGCTGGCAGAGCTGCTGGCCCTCGAGCGCAGCCTAAGTAGGTTTGTGATTGCGTGCACAAAACAATGCGGGGGGTCCTGCGCCCCAGTGCACGATTCTTAAGGACCTGAGTCTTGATGACCTCACTCAAGCTGCCAAGTCTGCCCGGCCAATACCGAGTCGCTGCTGCGGGTAATGATTGCTGGGCTATTTCGTGCCCCGCTTCCTTACAGCTGCGTATTTCAGGCTTCCTGGACACCAAGTTCGACACCGTTGACATGGAGTTCGGCACCTCAGTCAACGAACTTCACCGGCCACCCTGTGGAGAACTCCACGAGGCACCACCGATTGCTTGAAGAGGCTGGTGATACGTAGGCGGCCGGCGATCCCATCTTGATGGGTAGCTGCCCCCCAGTTCGAAGGCTAGACTTCGGGAATCGGCCAGAAGTGGACATTCGAGGAGGAGGCAACGTGCGCGAAGCGAAGATTGCTGCTTGGTTCTTTTTCGTTGTGGGAGCCGGCTTGAGTTTGCTCAGCGCATGGGCGGCCGTCACATTGGCACCGCCGTCGCCAACCATCTCGTCGCTCCGCAACGGTCTGGCGCAAGTCTTGAAGGCAGCACTTGGTGTGCCTGCCGGCCATGTTGCCTACCACCTGTTTTGGACGGCCCTCGGCGCTTGCGTAGCCTACTTGGCGCTGCGAGTACTGAAAGACCAGTCGAGGTAAGGTCCCAAGGTCTCAGTCCGCTCAGTGCCCACCACCGCCCCCGCTACCATGACGCACATCGGCCATCAGCGGCCGTTCACGTCTCCGTGCCCATCGTCAAGTCAAGACTGATTGCTGCCACTTAGGGCTACGCTGAACAAGTTGAGAGGTGGCGCGAGGTTTGCATGTATCGAGACACCAGAGACACGAAGGTGAAGA